>NZ_CALFPF010000640.1 GCF_937919775.1 uncultured Gimesia sp. | reverse complement strand
CTTATTGCTGGTTGAGGATCTCTTTGAGTTCGCCTATCATTTCCTGGGACCGGGTGTTGACGGTGTGCATGGCGCGGTTGACTTTGGATTTTGCCAGCTCGGGTTTGGCGTCGATTTTTAACAGTGCTGCGGTGAACTGTGACGCGGGGTCGGCGTCGATGTCGAACAGCCATTCGGAGAGGCCGATATCGCGGAACATCCAGCGTTTGAGGCCGTGACGCGGGCTGGCGAGGTGCATCGTGGGGGTGCCGACTGCGAGGGCGATGATGCAGGAGTGTGGTTCCATCGAGACGACGGCGATGGCCTGCGCGTAAACGGAGGCGGCTTCGTCGACGTTCCAGAAGGGATCGCGGTTGACGACAAACGGCTTCACGTCCTCGGGCAGTTTGTCGAGGATCATGGTTTTGGCGTGGATGATTTCTTTATCGACTTCGGGGGCCAGCAGCACTTTCTTGCCGGTTTTGCGGACCCAGTCGGTGATGACTTCGCGGAGTTTTTTCGTCCAGAGTTCGTTCTGGGCGAGGTCTTCTTTGCTGGGATTGGCGGGGTTCATCGACGTGCTTTTTTTCGCGCCGATTTTGGGTGTGTTGCTGCGGAGGGTGACGGTGATGAATTCTTTGGGTTTCAGGTCGTGGGCTTTGAGGTAAGCGTCGGCTTTGGCGTCGTCGCGGACATCGATGCCGAAACAGCCGTCGGGGCCGAAAGCAAGCGACGGCGAAGTGACGCCGATCTTGCGCAGGTAATAAAACGATTCGACATCGCGGGTGTAGATGGCTGCGGCGCGGGAGAGTAACTCGCTCATTTTTGCTTCATCAGCGGGCGCGAAACCGTCGAAGGATTGACCGTACAGGCAAAACGGTTTGTTCGTGACGGTGCAGGCTTCGATGATGTAGATTGGCGGCGGCCAGAACTGGTTAAAGTGCATGCCGCTGTTGTAGAGGAACAGATCGCTTTCATCGAAGGCTTTCTGAAATTCCGGGTTGTCGGCTTTGCCGCGGGCGTTGAGTTTGCCTTGCACGATCTGCACGTTGGGAAACCGCTTTTGAAGCATGGCGGTGACTTCGTCGGTCGTTTTATGCAGCCAGAGAATGACTTTGACGTCGGGCAGATACGTTTCGAGATAACGGAGCGTGCCGGGCGTGTGTCCGATGTCGCCGATGTTGACTGTTTGCCAGCCCGAACGCATCAGGATGGTTTTCTGTCCGGGTTCAGCCGCCTGCGATGTTGTAAGTGAGAGCAGAGGCGAAAGCATGAGCAGCGTCAAAAAGAGACGTCGATTGATGACAGGCAGATGGATCACGTGTGAGGTTCCTCTGGGCGGGCGAGTTTGAAAAAAATCTGATTTAATGAAACCGACTGAGGCACTCATTTTATCTGGTCGTGGGGGCAGAGAAAATTCCGTTTGACTTATTTAAGTTTGTTTTTCAGGAGATTCGGGTGGATTGAAACGGTCAGCGGCGCAAAATGTTCATCTCAGGGGTCTCTGTCATATGCGATAAAATACGGCTGATGTTGTGCGGAAAATTTCATTGTTTCTGAGTGAGCCGGAGGTGCGTGTGATGGATTTTGTGTGGATGTATTTTCTGCTTCCGGTCTGTTCCCGCCATGATGTCAATCGGCGTGACGCTGTCAAGCGGGAGCCGGTGGTCAGTCGCGGGATTGTTGGCGGCGCTACGCGAATTGTTGTGACCATTATGCGTCCCGTGGTGATCCAAACGGGTTCCAAAAAGCGTGATCAAAGTGAAGTGGTCTGTGCCGGTCTGTGCAAAAAGCAGGTTTTTCAAGTGAGTTTGATAGTGCGAATCGGGACAGCGAGGGATGGGTTCAGTGGCGGGAAATCATTTCCACGCGCGCGACGCGTATCACGCATCATTGCAATCGGGATGGAGAAGTCAAGTTGGAATCTGACAGCGGAAAAACAGAGGTTTTCAGAGCGGGGAACCGTCGGGGAAAAGTCAAGGCTGATTCAAAATCGGAAGGGAGGCGCGGTGATCAATCGAGACCATATTTTTTCAGTTTGCTGAAATATGTGCTGCGGGGCATGCCGAGCATGCGGGCCGCCTGTGCTTTGTTGCCTTCGCATTCGGCGAGTGCCATTTTTAACTGTTCGGGTTCTGAAAGTTGACGTTCGTAATTGTTTTGACTGCTGGGGAAAGAGATGACTTCGACATCGGATAACGGGAGCCGCCGTACTTTTTCGGAGCCGGAAGGTTTGGTTTCGATCACGCGGGTGGGGAGACGTTTTTTGCCTTCGACCAGATCGGCGGGTAAATCTTTGAGCGTGATGACTTCTTCTTCGGCGAGCACGACGGCACGTTCGATGACATTTTCCAACTGGCGAATATTTCCCGGCCAGGGAGCGCGTTCGAGCATTTCGATGGCGTCGGGGTCGATGTGCGTGATGCGTTTGCCGAGGCGATTCGCGGTTCGATTGAGGAAGTAAAATGCCAGTTCAAAAATATCTTCGCGGCGTTCGCGCAAAGGAGGCAGTGTGATGCTGATGACGTTCAGACGATAGTATAAATCTTCGCGAAACAGGCCGTCGGTAATACGTTGTTCCAGATTCTGGTGAGTGGCTGTAATCAGGCGGACATCAACGTGCAACGTTTCCGAACCGCCCACGCGTTCGAAGGCGCGTTCCTGCAGAACCCGCAGCAGTTTGACCTGAGTATCGAGAGAAATATCGCCGATTTCATCGAGAAACAATGTGCCACCGTTTGCCATTTCGAAACGACCGATTCGATCTTCGTGGGCGCCGGTGTATGCGCCTTTCACATGGCCGAACAGTTCGCTTTCGAGCAGGCTGGGAGACAGAGCGGCACAGTTGACGCGGACCAGCGGTTTTTCGCGGCGATCACTGTTTTCATGAACGGCTTGCGCCAGGAGTTCTTTACCGGTTCCGCTTTCACCGCGGATAAAGACTGTAGATTCGGAGTTAGCGACTTTGCGTACGGTTTCCATCACCAGACGAATGGCCGGACTGTTACCTTTGATCTGTCCGCGCTGCAGTTCGTGTGGAGCCGCACGCTCGGAGATTTCCTGCGAGTTGGTCAGTTCGGCTTGCAGGATGGAAACGAGGCGGCGTTGATCATCAATTTTTTCAACTTTGATTCGCATTTCTTCATTGAGACGTCTGAGGTCCTGATGAATTTTCGTACTGTGCAGAGCGATGCTGGTGATCTGCCCCATCGCATTTAAGAAAGTGAGGTCTTCCGCAGAATAGGGACTGCCCGACGATCGTTGTCCCAAGGCAACAAATCCGGCAAATTCGCCATCCAGTTCCAGATTGTAGATGAAGTCGAAAGTCAACTGCCGCAGCAGGTGCTGTGCTGGAGAAACTTCTTTTAAGAGACCGGTGGCGATGCGTTGAAAAGCGAGTTCCCCTTCCAGAACTTCCAGCAATTCGGGACTGCAGGGGACCGCTGAAGGCGCGTTTTCAATTTGAAAGCCGGTCAGTAATTCAAACTGATTGCGATCCGGATTGAGCAGATAAATGGCGGCGCTTTTGACCTGGAGCACCTCGCGACAGGATGTTAACATACGATCGGCGATGGAGCGTTGATCGCCTAATCGTCCGACGGCCCGGTTCATGCGTTTTAATGCTTTATCGAGTTGGTATTTCTGCCGGAAGAACCGCCGATCGATCAGGCGTTGAATTCGATCCCGCGACCAGAGCAGGAGTGAAATGGCAAACAGCATTACCAGAAAAACAGAGACCGCTTGATTAGAACTGGGAGCCCGGTTTAATTGTGTGCCGACCAGTGATCCGAGAGAGATCACCGTGGCGTAGACAATGGAAATGCCGGCACTCACTACATAAAACAGCATACCGCGGCTGATGATCTGTTCGATCAGCATGAGCCGATAACGAATGATTCCGACGACAAATGCGACCATGAAAGAAACACTGGCCAGGAACATCGGAATGCCCGCACCACCCAGGGCAAACTGAGTACGATCGAATTCTGCCAGATAAAGTGAATAACCGACGGGGATAGTTGAAATCAGGCCGGCAAGCGCGATCCATTTCAACTGGTTCCGCTCGTAAGCATTTTGGCTTTTGAAATAACCATAAAAGAGCGCAGCCAGAGTTGCGAGGTAATAAAGTCCGGCAACGCTGATGTAAGTGTAAACGGCCCAGCGGAGGACGTAAACGACCTGGAACACCAGCTGCGGATAATCGAGCTGCACGATGGCTTTGTCTTCGGCATCAATATGAGACGTCCATCGCAGATACGTCAGGCATGCCAGGATCAGAATCGTAGTGGCGACAGGAATCGAATATATAACGCGGAGCAGACCGACGGGAAACTGAGCCAGCCAGGGTATCACGCGTGGATAAGTAATAAAAAAGTGAAGTGTAATGGCGGGGATTAAAATCGCTGACACGACGAAGGGGGTATTGAGCAGCAGCGTTCCCGCGATAATCCACCAGTTGTACCCGCCAATAAAGGCGACAAGCGTGATGGTTCCCATCGTAAAGAAGATGCGTGTGGTACGATCGAAGGGCCGCATCCAGTAAGCGAAAGCACCGATGGCCAGAATCACGAGTTCCAGTGAAAACCAGAGTAGCGAGATGGCCACATCTCCTGAAGGAATCGATTGGATTTCGATCCAGGCGGACCGGGGCGATTTCGTTTCGTCGTTTGCACTCAAGTATTCGACTTTGATAAATCGGCCGCTGTTTTGTATTTCGACGATATTGGGAACCGGTAGTTCGGTAGGATCTGAATTGGGTTGTAGCTGGCTTCCGGGAGGCAGCTTGTCATCGCGGAGTTTGCTGAGCACACGCGAAAAATCGAGGAAGGTACGAATTGGATAATCGCCAATTTTGGTGAGGATATCTCTGGGCTTCGGGGCGGGAGCGGAGCCCGTTTTAACGATGCCCGGAGTCGCTTTAATTTCGATTCCGGCTGGAACTGATTCTCCCGGTTTTGCTTCGACGCTGTCCAGCATCGCGCGCAGGCGTAAATCAGGGCTGGTGGTGACGAAGCCTAATACAATGACGCTATAGACGATTGCCAGAATACCACAGCTAAATAAAACAACTCGTTCCAGAATCCCCTGTTTTTTCATTAATTGTTTTCCAGAAACGTAACACGCTTCATAAGAAATAAACGATGCTCTATGTGTCGAACACCGAAACCAGCGCCGAAAAGACGGCGCTGATCGGTATCGAGATTCTCAATAGAACATTTCGGCGCCGAAATTTCAAG
>NZ_CALFPF010000639.1 GCF_937919775.1 uncultured Gimesia sp. | reverse complement strand
TGTATCCGAACGGTTGTTACCCATGTGTCCGGCCTAAATAGCTTGTCCGACGGTGCCACACGGAGAGCATCACTGACTGATGCTGAAACAACAATTAATTCCGAACAGGTTATGCGTCAGCTCAATTCAGCAATCGGCTTTCCCTTAGGCAGAATCGTCATCGGGCGGCCGCTGTGGTCGAGGAACTCGTGGTTCTGGTCGATCCCGAGGAAGCGGTAGACCGTTGATAACAGATCGTTCGGGTCCAGTTTGTTATCTTTGGCATACGCACCATTCGACGTGGTCGAACCGATGACCTGTCCCATTTTCATGCCGCCACCCGATACCAGTACTGACATCGAGCCGGGCCAATGGTCACGACCGGGCTGCATGATTTTAGAACGGGTTCCCTTTTGCGGATTGATCCGCGGGGTGCGACCAAATTCGCCGGAAACAATCACCATCACTTTTTCATCGAGACCACGCTCGTAAATATCTTCGATCAGCGCAGAGACCGCACGGTCAAAGATCGGCAGCCGTCCGCGCATGTCATCATATAAGTGGCCGTTCACCGCGTGAATATCCCAGTTGCCGGCACAACCTGGCACGCCCGGGTTCTGCATCTGCATCGTGACAAAGCTGCTGCCGGCTTCAACCAGCCTGCGGGCGAGCAACGCACGCTGGCCCCATTTATGACGGCCATACTTATCGCGCGTGGCTTCACTCTCCTGCGACATATCAAAAGCGTTGCGGGATTTATCGCTGGTCAACATGTCCAGAGCGCGGCTGTTAAATTTATCGATGGATTGCAGTGAACCATCCTGATCCAGATCACGGCGCATCTGATCGAACGAGGTCAACAGCGTCATCCGGTCATCCAGACGATTTTTGAGTTTATTATCCAAGGTAATATTGGGCACTCGAAAATTTTCCGCATTCGGATCGGTGCCCACAACGAAAGGGAGCGCCGACTCACCCAGATAGGCACTGCCGCCGCCGTACACGCGGGGTTGATTTCCGATATAATTCGGGATGCCGATATTCACATGATCGCGCATCTTGGAAACAATCGGGCCAATCGTGGGAAACTGAGAAATCGGGGCGAGTGGTTTTAAGGGATCTCGGCCGGAAAGAAACCGTCCGGCACCGCCGGCATGATTGGCAAAGCCGTGTGAGATGGAACGAATAATCGTGAACCGATCCGCCACTTTTGCATGCAGCGGCAGCATCTCACAGATATCGATACCAGGGACGTTGGTATGAATCGGATTGAATTCTCCTCGATATTCAATCGGAGCATTCGGCTTCATGTCATACGTTTCCATATGACTGGGACCGCCTTGCAGCCAGATGAGAATCACCGATGTATCTGGTGTGGTTCTGGCGGGCGAAGCGGCAGCGGCTCTCAGCCTGAGTAAATCGCCTAAGCCCAGTCCTCCCAAAGTCAGAAAACCTGCCTGGAGGAAAGAACGCCGTGATTGAGTTACCTGAATGGAGCTTGTGGGTCGACTCATATTCAACACCTCGGGTTGCTATTTTAAGGAAGGCTTAGCAGGTGGGAAATTTTTTTCGCAATTCAACTCTTCTTTTACAAGTCGGCTGAACGGGCTAACCAGTTCATTTAAATATTTGCTTATGCATCATAACAAACGGAAATCTCTCCCGCAAACCTTTCCTGATCGAATGCACCACTTAATCGAGTTCCATTTATGGCAATTCACCTAACCGACTACTATCCATAAACTTAATGAATCGATTCTCTTGTTTCCGCGATGTGTCACGAGAGAGTCGCTTCTGACCGCTCATACCAGCGACTCAACCGATATAACCGAAACAGACTCTGTAACCTGTTGCTGCAGAGCCATTAAGGAGAATGTCTCTCGATGAAAATTGGATTCTGGGCCGGAAATGACTCGTTATTGTCCTGCAGAGAAGATAGAATTCATAGTAAATCAGTTCTCTGATTACCCGAACGAACATCAGGCGTACGAGGTGCGTCTATATGTTTGACCGTGATGGTAACCAGGAAATGTTGATCAGGAATAAGTCTGATTCCGCGCCGCGGAACAGATCGTATTTGACCGATCATTGAAATGAATTTTTTGAGACTTTAGAGATCATCGAAACAGAAGGGTGAAACAGTGGCCACTGCCAACGAAAAAAACACGCAAACGAAGACAATCAATGGCGCTGAGATTCTGGTTCAGGCATTGGTGCGGCAGGGCGTGAAGATTATCTTTGCTTATCCTGGTGGCTGCAGCATGCCCCTGCATCAGGCGTTGATTAAATATAAAGATGACATTCGAACTTTTCTCCCCCGCCACGAACAGGGGGGCGGTTTCGCCGCGCAGGGAATTGCCCGTACGACAGGGGAAGTCGGAGTTTGCATGGCAACCAGCGGCCCCGGCGCCACGAACCTGGTAACCGCGCTGGCAGACGCCAAGCTCGACAGTATTCCGCTGGTGGCGATTACCGGACAGGTTCCTCAAGCTGTCATCGGCAGTGATGCCTTCCAGGAAACACCGATGGTGGAAATTTCCCGGGCTATCACCAAACATCACTACATGGTGACGGATGTAAAAGATGTCGCCCGCATTGTGAAGGAAGCATTTTTCATCGCGAACACCGGACGCCCTGGCCCGGTGCTGATCGACTTCCCCAAAGACTGTCAGTTAGCCACGCTTGATGAAGAGCCAGACTACGATCCCGAAACCTATCTGCCCGGTTATCGGCCGGAACTGAGAAAAGCAGCCCCCGAACAGATTCGCCAGATCCTGGCCGCCATCAAGCGATCCAAAAAACCAATTCTCTACGTCGGCGGCGGTGCGATCATTTCCGACGCGTCGGAAGAACTGGTCAAGTTCGCACATCGGACACAAATTCCGGTCACCACCACCGTAATGGGACTGGGAGTGTTTCCGGGCGACGATCCATTGTGTCTCGATATGCTGGGCATGCACGGTACGGTTTACGCGAACTATGCCGTTAATGAAGCAGATCTGCTGCTGGCCTTCGGTGTGCGTTTTGATGACCGTGTGACCGGAAAACTGGAAGAGTTCGCCAAACACGGCAAGATCGTGCACGTTGATATCGACCCTTCCGAGTTACAAAAAAACAAGGAAGCGCATATCCCCATCAATGCGGATCTGAAAAATGTGCTGCAGGCTTTGAATGCAACCATCACCGATGATGATCTGCCTCAGGTTGACAACTGGCTGGCACAGGTCAAAACGTGGAAGGAAAAATACCCGCTGAAATATCCAGAACTGGGGGATGTGCTCTCCCAGCAATATGCGATTCACGAACTCTGGAACCAGACGAAAGCCCGAGAACCTTACATCACTGTTGGCGTGGGACAACACCAGATGTGGGCGGCCCAGTTCTATAAATTCCAGAAACCGCGGCATTGGCTCAGCAGCTCCGGCCTGGGAACAATGGGCTTCGGTCTGCCCGCTGCGATGGGAGTTCAGGCGCAGTTCCCGAATGATCTGGTCGTCGACATCGATGGCGACGGATCGATGTTGATGAACGTACAGGAAATGGCAACGCTGTATACGGAAAATCTGCCTGTGAAAATCCTGCTGCTCAATAATCAGCATCTGGGTATGGTGGTTCAATGGGAAGACCGCTTCATGGACGGGCGACGTGCCCACACCTATCTTGGCCCCGTGCATCATCCTGAGGCCGAAGGAAAAGGCGATGGTACTCACGGCATCGAAACCTATCCCGACTTTGTCTCGATCGCCAAAGGTTTTGGTCTGCAGGCACGACAGGTTCGCTCGAAAGCAGAGTATCCGGCAGCACTGGCAGAAATGCTGGCGTCAGACGGTCCTTACCTGCTGGATGTAATCTGTACTTATCAGGAACACGTGCTGCCGATGATTCCCAGTGGTGGTACCGTCAACGATATTATTACTGAGTGATCTGCCTGAGCAACATTGACGAAACAGCCTCTGCCTCTGGTTTTAAAAACGCTGTTACAGCCCGAAATCAGGCTGTAACAGCATAAGAAACTGTTCGACTTTTCATCAGGAGTGACACATATGCTGTTTGCTGCGCAGATGCCACAGGAACCCGGATACCTCGTGGGCTGGGGCTCACTGGCTTTGATCAATGCCGGTCTGGCGCAAGGTAAAAACCGGAGCGGGCTGAACTGGTTTCTGATTTCGCTGCTACTGGGGCCTATCGCCACTTTCATTTTAGTCGCATTTTGCGACAAGCTGCCCGGCTCTCCCTAAAGTCAGAAAAAATTGCCCCGCGGGGGTGGAGAAAATTTCTCCCCCGCCGATAAGATAAAGGTCTCTGAATTTTCATTCTGCTTCATTGCGAGGGAATCATGAGTCAGCAGAGACAGATTGGCGTCACCGTTTTACCAGAGTACCTGCAGTATGAGGGAGTCGAAGCTGTGCTCGACAATCTCATGCAGAGAGCGGGAGTTACCGCGGTTGCCACCTCGCCTTATGTGATGCAGCTCGCCGACGAACAGACAGGCGTCCGCGAACCGCCGGCCGATGCCGGGGCTGGTGAAGTACGCCTGCTGGACCGCCCGCTCTGGGAAGGCAAACGGGAACTCTGGGTCAAGACCTCACCCAGTTTTATCCCCGATGAATCATTGTACGCCGGTCTGCGCTACCAGCCTGCGAAACCGGATGAACTCACGCGCCGCGAAGGGCACGTCGTCGCCGATTTTATCGAAGCCGCTCAAGCAAGAGGCCTCGAAGTTTATTTTCAGGTACAGGCGGCGATTCCTCCCGGTTATCGCGTGCAGTTTGGCGGACCGGTGGAAGAAGATATTCCCCGTTTGCCCGATGGCTCACTGCCGCGCAAACGTGTCGCCAACAACGGCAGTCTGGCCAGCCCGCACATCATTCAGTACCAGCATGCGTTCATTCGGGATTTGCTCAGGCATTATCCCGAGATCGACGGGATTCGTTTTGACTGGCCGGAATATCCGCCGTACTTTCTCGACTCGTCCTTCTTTGATTTCAGCGATCATGCAAAAACAGCAGCCGACCGGCTGGGATACCGGTTTGATCAGATGCAGGCTGACTCGCTGGCCCTGTATCAGAAGCTCAATGGCGGTTTAACCAACGCCGATCTGGAAAACTGGCTCGACGAGGATTGTCAGGCGGCCAATTTCACGGTCTGGTTGAACGATCATTACCCCGGAGCCGCCGCCATGCTGTTGATGAAAGCACAGCTTTCCAAAGAACTGCTGGCCGGTTTTCGCAAGACGATGAACGAGGAAGATAAAGCTGGAGTAGAACTGGCGCCGAGCGCGTTCCCTCCGCCCTGGTCGATCATTTCCGGAATGAACTATTCGCTGGCTGCCAAGTATTGCAATTCCGTAAGCGTGAAACTGTATGGCATGCACTGGTCCATGATCCTGCGGGCTTACGGCGATCAGTTACTGGCGGCGAATCCCGGTATTTCAGAATCATTGTTAGTCCGCGCGCTGTTCAAGTTTCTCGACATTGCTGACAGCGAGCCTCCTGCACGATTGAAAGATATTTATTATCCCGGCCCTGATGAACCGCATTTGAACGGCCCGCATGCCCAGGCACGAAAAATCGCAGCAGCGCGAAAACTGGCCCGTCCGATGCCCATCTATGCGCTCGCGCATGGATACGGGCCTACGGAAGATTTTCGTGCCCGAATGCAGGTGGCGACAGATATCAGTCCCGATGGTGTGTGGATCAACCGCTATTGTTACCTGAATGATGACAAGCTCGACATCATCGGCCAATGTGCCGTCGGTTGCACGACATAAAGTTGGCAGAAATACTGATCCTTTACGCCATCTTCATTCAAATCCCTGCGCCAGACACCAGGATAACGGTACGCCCATCTTTTACCGTTCTGATCATCCACGCGGAAGCTGTTCATGCTGGATGGAAACTCGCGACTCAACCTGGATACAGACTAATCTTTCAGCTCAAAGGTAAATTCGTTTCTGCCCGCTTTGACTGCGGCTTTAAGCGGGCTGTCTTTGAGGCTGCGAAATTTCTGTGGAATATTCGGGTAGTCCTTTTTCGGAGCCGGATTGTCGGGAGTGCCTTCCGGGGGAGTGACAATAACCGCGTAGTCGCCGAGCACCACGTCGGACAGCGATACCTGTCCGGACTCATTCAGCGTACCCATGGCTCCTTCCCCTTTCCCGACCATCATCATCTGGAGATCAGCGTCGGTCACGGGAGTGCCTGCGTGAGTCACGGTGATGGTGACAGCAGCGCGTTTTTTTTCTTCTTGAGCGCTGCCACCACAGGCTGTCAGAAGTGCGCTTGTGCAGAGCAGGGTTGAGAACAGGAGAAACCTCTCGAAAGAAATTTGTGTCAACATGTCGGATTAAATCCAAAAAAAGATCGATCACTGGAAGGATAGAGGAAGTGTAAAGACCCCGGCTCCATAGCTTCCGGGGTCTTTACTACGATTCAACTAAATGTCTCAAACCATTTATTAAAATTCGCCGAGGATCACACCATCGCTCTTGGAAGCCAGATTGGCCAGTGTGCCAAAGTTAATATTCTCAGAGACAAATCGCACGGCACCATCCGTCAATAGAACATGCGTGCCGCCGGTATGATAGGAATTCAGAACCGTATTGGCACCATAGGGGGCACTGGCTTCGGTTGGACCGCCTGAATTCCAGAAACTGTTGATCGAATACATGACTGTCGTCGTACCAGAACCCCAGTTCGAACCTGACCCGAGTGACGGCATTTTGGCAGCGGTTCCCATCCCACTCCAACCCCCGTAGTAATTAGACCGGCAATCTTTACCATTCACCTGTCCGGATTGCTCAGCCACGATCATTGTATTGGATGTACCATCTTTCACATCCCGCATACGAAAACAGTCATTGGGTGCTAACAACCCGTTAGAACAGTAAGTCCCGTTGCCATAACCGGCGCCGGTTACCGAACAGGCACTGCTACTTCCCGAAGGATCTGGCGTCGCTCCGGCGATGCCGACATAATCCATTGTCTGCCCCTGATCGTAGTTATTCATCCCGTTATCATTGGAACTGTTGGAATGCGGGCTGGAAGGACAGTTGTAAACAGGAACCCGCAATGTTTTCAAAACTTGGTTGGTGGTGGTTCCTGTCCCATAGCCATAGGAACCCCCGCTATTTAGTGACATGAACCCGCCCACAGAGGCGCTGATATTAAAATTCATCTGGTTGTAAGCGGGAGCCTGATCCAGATACGGAAGGATCGGAGCACGCCAGTTCGGCCGAATGAAGCCGGCCTGCTCACCAATCGGAAAACGCGAAAAAGTATCGTGGTAATTATGTAACGCCAGACCGATCTGTTTCAGATGATTTTTACAAGTGCTTCTGCGTGCGGCTTCTCGTGCCTGTTGCACCGCGGGTAATAACAATGCAATTAAAATTGCGATAATGGCAATCACGACTAAAAGTTCAATCAGTGTGAA
>NZ_CALFPF010000638.1 GCF_937919775.1 uncultured Gimesia sp. | reverse complement strand
TTGGGAAATGGCATCTGGGAGACAATTACCCGTTTCGTCCCGAAGATCGTGGTTTCCAGGAGACACTCTGGTTTCCTTCTTCACACATCAATGCCGTTCCCGACTACTGGAACAATGACTATTTCGAAGACACTTACACACGCAACGGGCAACGAGAAAAGTATCAGGGATATTGCACCGATGTGTTTTTTGGTGAAACGATAAAATGGATTCAGTCACGCAATACTAAGCAGCCCTTCTTCGTTTACCTTCCACTGAATGCCCCGCATGGTCCCCATTTTGTGCCAAATCAGTATCGGGATCCTGTTGAAGCTGGAATGCAGAAAAATGAAAAGCTGGTTCAACACTTATCCCCGTCAAAACGAAAATCGCTGGTCAGTTATCTCGCCATGTGTGCGAACATTGATGAAAACATTGGCAAGCTGGACCGGTTTCTTCAGGACTCAGATCTGTTCCATAATACAATCGTGATTTTCCTGACCGACAATGGCAGCACGATGGGGCCGGATTACTTCAATGCAGGGATGCGGGGGAGAAAAGTCACGCTCTGGGAAGGCGGGCATCGTGTGCCCTGCTTTATTCGCTGGCCGGAAGGAAAACTTGGACTTCCACGGGATCTGAACGATTTAACTCATGTGCAGGATTTACTGCCGACTCTGACAGACCTTTGTAACGTTCCACAGTCGATTCCCCATCTGGACGGTATGAGTCTGGTGCCACGATTCCGTGGTCGGGTAGAAGCGTTGCCCGAGCGAATGCTGGTTGTGAATTACAGTCGCATGCCGATTCCCGGAAATAAAAAGAACATGTATCTGTCAGTTCCTCGCAAAGAAGGAGCCGCCGTGCTCTGGAAGCATTGGCGCTGGCTGGAAAATCGGGAGCTGTATGATCTCAGTCATGACCCTCTTCAGCAAACAGAGGTTGCCGCAGCGCATCCGGATATCGTCAAAAAAATGCAGGCGCACCTGGATCAGTGGTGGGGGGGAGTAGAAAAGACCGTCGCCGAACCTCAGCGTGTGATCATTGGCCATGCATCAGAAAACCCCGCGATGTTGACTGCCTGTGAATGGCTGGATGTATTTGTCGATCAGCAGGGGCAGGTTCGTCGTGGCGATCGCAAAAATGGTTCCTGGCATTTGATCGTCGATCAACCGGGCACGTATGAGCTGGAGCTTCGTCGTTGGCCTCGCGAAAGTCGCCTGAGACTGGATGAGGGGGCTCCCGCACTCAAAGTAACGGACGGGCAGTTTGTTACAGGCGTCGCATTGCCGATTGCCAGAGCGAAAATCAAAATCGGAACATTTGAAGCGACTGCGAAACCGGATAACGGTGGAGAGTCAATCACCTTTGCGGTTCCTTTGAAAAGTGGTCCTGTCAAGCTGAAGACCTGGATGCAAAATGAGCAGGGACAGGAGATTTGCGGCGCTTACTATGTCTACGTGAAGCGGAAGTAAACGAGGTATTGCTCAGGTTGGCGATTGTTTTCCGGTCGCACTTAGCAGTGTTTGCGCAAAAGATTCCAGGTGCCTGATGTTATCACAGAAGGCGGCATACTGAATCTGCTGACGAATTTGTTCGTGAAGCGCGCGACCGCCGACCACGAATGCAACATCGGCTCCAAATTCATCATAAAGTTTGGAGTAAGAGTGAATGAACTGTGTTTCATCTTTGATATGGCTGACGCTGAGCCAGAACATCTTTGGTTGATGTTGACAGATCGCGGCGGCAAGTGTTTCGAAAGGGAGGTTTGCTCCCATTGAAACGGCATTCCATTTGATATCGCGCAGAACCAGTTCTACCATCGTCGTAGCCAGGCTGTATTGATCACCCTCGGCTGCCCCGCCGATTGCCAGTGGCGCATCTCGTGCGGGAGCAGGAATCAATGTACGTAATTCGTGGAGGACTCGCAAAGCCAGTTCGCATCCACGGCGTTCCTGGTAGACCTCTGCATCGCCGCACTTCCATCGATCTCCGATGGTTGCGAACGCTTTCGCAAAAACCAGGTCGCAAATGGCGCTGATGCTGTGTTCTGCCAGATACAGGTCGAGCACAATTTGACGGCATTGCTCCTCGTCCCCCCCTAGTAATGCTTCGGTGAACTGCAAGGCGGCTCGGTCGATGACTCGAATGGTTTGCCCTGTGGTGGCAGGCAGTCCAATCACTTCAGGCCGAATTAATTCGTGCTTGCTGGATCTGAGAAAATCAATGAGTTCAGACAGCGCGATACGACGGTGGCCACCCGCCGTGTATTGGGTGGGAATGATTTCTTTGTCGCACCAGCGTTTTACAGAGGATTCGCTGACCTGGAGTGCACGTGCAACCTGTTTCGGGGTTAGAAATTCGTTCATTGTGCCAATCTTATGTTGAACGATTTGGTCGTTATAAGGTGGTGGTTATTTTTGTGGATATACAGATCTTAGTTAATAAATGCCGATTTGACAAGTGGATAATCTATAAGTGATGACTCAGAACTAAGATAAGTCATATTTTTATAAAATGAACG
>NZ_CALFPF010000637.1 GCF_937919775.1 uncultured Gimesia sp. | reverse complement strand
GATTTAGTGATCAGCAGTTGAGAAAATCGGATCCTGGATTAATTTCTTCGGTACTGAACTGAAGGGAAAGCAACGTAACTTGAGTTGATAAACATGCTTTATAATTTGTCATCGTTGTTCCTCTGTCAGGATTGATGTCCCGATCTCAGTCATTAACTGCCAAGTTCCTGTCTCAGTTCTGCGAACTGCCCGCTCAACAGTTGAAACGATTCCGTCAGTGTTTCCACCTGTTGTTTTAATGCCTGATTCTCGGACTGAAGTTGTTCAATCGAATCGCGAATCGTGCTCAATTCTGTGGAAGCGGTTTTCACAGCAGGCTGTTCACGCGATGTGATTTCTCTTTCAACAGGCTCATTTTCGAGTGAGGAATCAAAGCCCAGAGTTTTTCCTTCACTTTCCTGATACCAGTTATGATCGACTTCAATGCCGCGCCGTTCGATACTTCCATTCGATTGTACATATTTCTGGTCAAGAAGTCCCTTAAATTCCTCCCGTAACTGGTCCAACGTATCAATCGCTACCATGCGGCTGGCTCTGCCCCGCAGTTCACCCATTGTTTGACGGCCGCGCAACCAGAGTTCTGTCAGAATGGCAAGTTGGGGTTCCGTGAAATTGAAGCGATGCCGCATGTAATGCCGGTAGCGTTCAGAGCGACCGCCTTCAGAATGAATGACGGCCGCAATGCCGATCTCGCGGAGCGCTTCCAGTGTTTCAAAAACCTGGGCTTCACTGTAATGCGTAATCGGATCCCGGTTACTTTTTTGGTTGCAGCCGGTTGTGATCGCTTTCAATGTAAGAGGATACTGGTCGGGAGTCGTAAATGCTTTCTCCAGCAAAACACCGAGCACGCGGCGTTGTGGTTTAGTGAGCTCTGATATGTTGAGAAGTTTTTTTTCTTCCTGGGTCGCATCATTCATGTTTAGTCAATTAATCCTTATCGAGCAGAATGCAATAGTGACGAAAATTGAATTTTAATATCCGCAATGTAGTATCTGTTTTGCCGCTTCCAGGCTCCCTTGCGCCACTTTCGTGAGAAATTCAAAGTCGAGTGTGTCCACAGTATCTGTTGGTTGATGATAATGCGGATTACGCAGAAAACTGGTATCGGTAATCATTAATGCCGGGTAACCTGCGTCCCAGAAGGGGCTGTGATCACTCAAACGACTGGCCTGCAGCATCTCGCCATTTTCAGGAACCTGGAGTGTTTCAACGGGCAGATCGATTACCTTTTCCAAACCATACTGAAACGCGGCAATCAAATCAGTCGAGTTTTGATTGCCTACGACGGCGATAAAATCTCCGGTATCAGGATACATTCCCAGCAATTCTCTGGGTAATGCCTGGCTACCCGGTGTCGGATCGCAATAACCGAGCATTTCCAGCGAAACCATGCCACGTAAATCGGTCTGTTGTTCTTGATGCAGGCGGGCGTGTTCTGCGCCACCCAGCATCCCGTTTTCTTCCAGATCAAACGCAACCAGTTCGATGTCCCACTTCCAGGAGGGCTCTTTAATCAGAGGAAGCAGTCTTCCTATTTCCAGCAGAGTGGCAACAGCACTCGTATTATCGTCTGCTCCGGGGGATTCAGGGCGCGTATCAAGGTGAGCGCCAATACAAAACCGCGGTTTGCCGGTAGAGGTAAGTCCAGGGCGACGGGCAATCAGATTTTGTCCTGAAAAAGTCGTCAGCATCGAATCTTGTGACTGGAAGTGATGTCGTTCTACTTCCCAGCCTGATGACTCCAATTGCTGGATGACATATTGACGGGCCGCTTCCAGATCGGCGCTTTCTGCAGGGCGAGTGGTTCTGCAGAGCAACTCGCAATGCTGTTTCAGTCGACTTTGGTCAATATCCATGATTGTGGCTTTCGATTCCGTGAACTGCCAGAATACAATTGTAATTCCGATCTGCCTTTAGTTTACTCTGACAATCTGAAGGGCTGTAGCGACCATGCTATGTGTTTTGAGACGTTTTGTCTCCTGCGGATTCTATAATGAATTGAAAATCTTTGTCACCGAGCAGAGAATCGAAGTCTGGTTCTTCTTTAATTAAATTTTTTAATGCGGGTTCCATTCGCAATGAACGGTCCAGCCAGGAAAGCGCATTCGTTTTGTCACCCGCTAATGCGAAATAGCAGGATAGATTATAAAGCACGGTGGGTTCTTCAGCGTGGTGCTGATAAGCTTCTTCCATAATGGAAATCGCCAGCGGTAACTGATCGGTCCGTTTATAGCACCAGGCCATGCCCATCAGGGTTGTCAGGTTTTCAGGATCTTTCTCATATGCGTGCTGATAGGCTTCCAAGGCTTCGTTGTATCGCTTGGCCAGTTGTTGTGCCTGTCCTGCCAGACGATTGTATTTTTCCGAATCTCGGTCAGTGGAAGCGATTCGGGAAAGCTCCCGCAACGCCTGTTCTGGCATTTCGAGCATCAGATAACCTTCTGCGGCGTTGAGATACCGTTTTGGTCGCGAAGCAGGCAGGAGCACCATATGATAAAAACCTATCGATAAACAGAAAAACCTTTGCCCCATTTTAGTGGATCGAGCAAAGGTTTTTCTATTCAACCTGCGACGATATTTTGATCGTTCGTTAAATTAGGTGGCGACCGTCGTGAGCCAGGCTTTATAACCTCCAACCAGATCAAGCACATTTTCATATCCCTGCTTTTCGAGCAGGCTGGCGGCAATCGCCGAGCGATATCCGCCTTGGCAATGGACGATCACTGTCTGGTCGCGCGGGATTTCGGTAAGTCGTTCCGGCAGCTCATTTAATGGAATATTAATACTGTCGACGATATGCCCTGATTCCCATTCAGATCCGGAGCGAATGTCGATAATCGTGGCTTTTTCATCCAGTTCCTTCAATGCCTGGGCCGAAATCCGTTTTGTTTGCGAAACCAGTTCAGGCCGGTCTGTGAAGCTCATTAAACCGTCTTTCAGAAAACCTTTGACCTGATCAAAGCCGATACGTCCCAGACGTATCATCGCCTCTTCAATACGTTCGTCATCTTCGGCAATCACCAAAATGGGGGCTTGCTTATCAAGCATGGTTCCTGCCCATGTTGCATATCGGCCATCCAGTCCGATATTAATACTTCCTTTAAGGTGAGCTCCGGCAAATTCAGTGGCATCCCGCACATCGATGATCTGAGTATCGCTATTGCGCATTTCTAGAACTTCATCCAGCGTAAATGCATTCCAGGAAGCACTGATTGTCTCGGTTAATGTTTGTCTGTCTTTCCGATTCATGATCGCATCGTGGACAAAGTAACGCGGAGCTGCGGGGAGATCCGTAGTGACCATTTCGATAAAAGCCTGTTTGCTCATTGGCTGGAGAGCATAATTGTATTTTCGCTGTTCCCCTAATGTGGTCACCGACTCACTGCTTAACTGCTTTCCACACATTGAGCCGGCACCATGTGCCGGATAGACAAGCGTCTCATCAGGAAGTTTCAGGATTTTTTCATGCAGCGAATCATACAGCATACTTGCCAGTTCATCCGCTGTGACGCCGATCGAAGCCAGCAGGTCGGGCCGACCGACGTCTCCCAGAAACAGGGTGTCTCCGGTCAGGATCATTTTCGGCTGATTCGGATTTTCATTTAGATCATAGACCAGAATGGAAATTCCTTCAGGGGTATGTCCCGGAGTCTCCAGAGTGGATAATTTCACCGAACCCAGGATGAGATCGTCTCCGTCTGCCAGTGGGTGGAAAGGAAATTCGGCTTCTCCTTTGCTTCCCAGATAAATTTGAGCGCCGACTGCTTTCTCCAATTCAATATGACCCGCGATAAAGTCGGCGTGAAAGTGAGTCAGAATCACATGCTTAATCTGAAATCCATGCTCTCTGGCATCTTCCAGGTAGATTTCGATGTCTCTCTGGGGATCGACAACCACCGCTTCATGCGTTTCTTCATCGGCAATCATATAAGATGCCAGTGATAAACAATCCAGATAATATCGTTGAAAAAACATAGTGAGCTTCCTTATCAATCATTCTCATACATGACATTGTTTCTTTTCACTGCCTGAAACCTGATTCCAGGGCATTTTGGCGAGCATCATGGCCATTCCGCAGGTGTCTGTAATGCCGGCAAACATGAGTCCTGCTCCGACAAAAGCCGAGAGACCACTGAACCAGGGATTCACAAACATTCCCAGTAACGCTCCTGTCAGCACCAGAAAGCCGGCGGCAATACGTACCTGTCGTTCGAGAGAGATCGTCTTTTTCCCCCGCTCAACCGGCAGCCCTGCTTGATCCCAGGCTTTAGTTCCCCCTTCCACACTGACCACATGAGCAAGACCAGCATCAATGAGCTTCTGGCAGGCCTTGGTAGAACGATTTCCGCTTTGGCAAATTAGATACACGGGTTCTGAGAGATTCCCATTTTGCAGCTGTTTTACCTGCTCTACGTTCAAAGTATCCAAAGGCAAGTTAACGGCAATGGAAGCATGCACTTCCCGAAATTCTGCCGGAGTTCGAACATCGATTAATTCGACGCCTGTTTCCTGATGAAGTTTTGCCAATTCTGCTGGTTTGATTGTTTTTATTTCTGCCATTTTAAACCTCGTTATATCGCAATTATACGATATATTGTTAAAAAAAATATCAGGCTTGGAAAAAACGCCCTTCAATACAGTCCATCAATTTGTTCAAATGTGGTTCTGCGATCTGATAGTAGACGCTTCTTCCCTCACGTTCACTGATAAAAAAACCGCACCGCTGCATCAGTCTTAAATGCTCTGATGCCACGTTGCTTGGAATACCACAATCTTCTGCCAGCTCACCAACGGTATAACGACCTCGCAGGAGTAATTGCACAATTCGGATACGGGCAGGGTGCGCCAGAACTTTGAGACATTCTGCAGCCTCTTCCAATGCTTGCCCATTATAATCTGGAGTTTCTTTTAATTTCATGATTTTAGTTCCTCATATGCATAATATCGTGATGTTACGATATGTCAATGAAGATTATTTTCATTTTTTCAGAATTATTTGAAACCGGGAATTCATTTTTTCGACATTGATTCTTCATAAAAGTCTGTCAAAATAAGGACTTATGATATTAACCAGAAACTTTTTTTATCGAGGTCATCCGGATGCATCAACCCACCGAGTCACTGGGAAGACGTGCTTTCCTCAAAAATGGCGCCTTATTTCTGGCAGGACTTTCTGCCCCTTCGGTGAAGCTGTTATCGGTCCGTGCCGATGAGTCCCGCAAAAGAGGCGCTGTACGGATCGGTTTAGTGACTGATCTCCATTATGCAGATAAACCGCCTGCAGGCTCCCGTCATTATCGTGAGACGATTACCAAGTTGAAAGAAGTCATTGATCGTTTTCAAAGTGATGAACCCGAATTTGTGGTATTTCATGGAGACCTGATCGATTCCGGAGACTCACTGGATCAGGAAAAACTTCATTTGCAGACGATCGTCAAAGCGATCTCTGCGATTCCTTTTCCCAAACATTATGTTCTGGGAAACCATTGTGTTGATCAATTAAAGAAAGTGGAATTTCTACAGGGGGTGGGGCAGAAAGACTCCTATTATTCTTTTGATAAGAACGGCTTTCATTTTGTTGTGCTTGATTCCTGTTTCAAAAGTGATGGCACTCCTTATGGCCGTCGCAATTTCAAATGGACCGATGCCAATGTTCCGGAACCAGAACTGCAATGGTTGCAGGCCGATTTGAAACAGACCGCACATCCCACGATCGTTTTTGCGCATCAGCCGCTTGATCTGGAAGATACTGATGCTCATGCAGTCAAAAATTCATCAGTAGTGCGTCAAGTGCTGGAAGAATCGGGCAAAGTCGCAGCCGTCTTCCAGGGGCACAGCCATCGAAATCATTATTCGGAAATCGCAGACATTCATTACTGCACGATGGTTGCCATGGTGGAAGGATCGGGACTTTCGAATAACGGCTACAGTATGCTGGATGTTTTCGAAGATGGTTCCCTGGTACTGAACGGGTTCAGAAAGCAGCAGGATTATCGCTGGGGTCGGGAATAATCGTACCGAGTTTCTCTACGAAGAATTGATATCTTTCGCAGAGATGGAACAAGGTGGAATCGATTGAGATTCACCACCTTGTTCCATATAGCCGCAATTTCAGTCATACCCTTCCATTAGCGCGACTCATCGACTCTCCCCGTCGATAAGTCGACTCGCTAATCTGAATGATCAGCATCAGCGCAGTACCAGTGGTTTAGACGCTTTCTGCAGAGCGGGATCCAAGTCGAATCGATCGAGATTCATCACCTTATTCCAGGCAGCCACGAAGTCATTGACAAACTTCTGCTGTCCGTCTTCGCTGGCATACACTTCCGCGATGGCACGCAGTTGTGAGTTCGAACCGAACACCAGATCGACGGAACTGGCCGTCCATTTGACCTGGCCCGTCTTGCGATCCCGCCCTTCGAAGAAGTGGTCGCACATGGGAGACTTCTGCCACTTCGTGTTCATGTCGAGCAGGTTCACAAAGAAGTCATTGGTCAACGTTTCCGGTCGCTTGGTGAAGACACCCATTCCCGGAACTCCAACATTCGTATCGAGCACCCGCATGCCGCCGACGAGCACAGCCATCTCCGGTGCAGTCAACGTGAGCAGGTTAGCACGATCGACCAGCATCTCTTCCGCAGGTCGGTCGAATTGAGTACCGTGATCCAGGTAGTTACGAAACCCGTCTGCCTGCGGTTCCAGCACCGCAAAGGACGCGACGTCGGTCATCGCCTGCGATGCATCAGTACGTCCTGGTGCGAAAGGAACCTGAACTGTATGCCCGTCTTTTTTCGCCGCTTCCTCAACCGCCGCACATCCGCCCAGAACAATCAGATCTGCCAGCGAGACTTTTTTGCCGTCGGACTGTGCGCTGTTAAATTCTGATTGAATCTGCTCCAGCTTCGGCAGTACTTTTGCGAGTGCTTCCGGATTGTTGACTTTCCAGTCTTTCTGAGGAGCGAGACGAATGCGGGCCCCGTTGGCACCACCGCGGCTGTCACTGCCACGGAAGGTAGACGCCGACGCCCATGCGGTCGAAACCAGTTGGGGAATCGACAGATCCGCGGCCAGGATTTTCGCCTTGAGGGTAGCGATATCCTGCTGATCGATCAATTTGTGATCGGCAGCCGGAACGGGATCTTGCCACAACTGCGCTGCTGGGACCTCTGGACCGAGGCATTTTGAAACGGGCCCCATGTCGCGGTGGGTCAGTTTATACCACGCCTTGGCGAAGGCGGCGGCGAACTGGTCCGGATTCTCATGGAAACGTTTGGAAATCTTCGCATAGGCTGGATCCCTCTTTAATGCCAGGTCGGTCGTGAACATCATCGGGGCATGCGACTTGGCGGGATCGTGCGCATCAGGCACGGTTCCTTTGGCAGAGTCCTCTTTCGGAGTCCACTGCTGCGCACCCGCCGGACTTTTCGTCAGTTCCCATTCATAGCCAAACAGGTTATTGAAATAACCGTTCGACCACTGGATTGGGGTAGAGGTCCAGGCGCCTTCCAGGCCGCTGGTGATGGTGTCGTCCGCATTGCCTGTTCCAAATTTGTTCTTCCAGCCGAGCCCTTGTTCCGCAAGACCGGCGCCCTCTGGTTCAGGCCCCACGTTCCCCTTGGGGCTGGCGGCACCATGCGCTTTTCCGAAGGTGTGTCCGCCGGCAATCAGAGCAACCGTCTCTTCATCATTCATCGCCATGTTGCCGAACGTTTCCCGAATCGCCTGTGCTGCAGCGAGTGGATCCGGCTTACCGCCGGGGCCTTCCGGATTCACATAGATCAAACCCATCTGAGTGGCGGCGAGAGGATTGTCGAGTTTTTTATCATCTTTGTAACGCTGGCTCCCCAGCCACTCGCTTTCCGGTCCCCAGTAAACATCTTTTTGTGGCTCCCAGACATCTTCACGACCACCGGCGAATCCAAACGTCTTGAA
The DNA here is from genome assembly GCF_937919775.1 of uncultured Gimesia sp. Lineage (GTDB taxonomy): Bacteria > Planctomycetota > Planctomycetia > Planctomycetales > Planctomycetaceae > Gimesia. Next base: position 8,469 of record NZ_CALFPF010000637.1, on the reverse strand, counting down.
CCCCATCGACTCCAGGGCGCAGTTACCAGTTAAGACCATCAGGTCGGCCCAGGAAATCTTTCGACCGTATTTTTGTTTAATCGGCCAGAGCAACCGCCGCGCTTTATCCAGGTTTGCATTGTCGGGCCAGCTGTTGAGTGGTGCGAAGCGTTGTGTGCCATCCGATGCACCGCCGCGACCGTCGGCCACACGATAGGTACCCGCACTGTGCCAGGCCATCCGAATGAATAGCGGCCCATAGTGCCCGTAATCGGCGGGCCACCAGTCCTGTGAGGTGGTCATCAACTCTTTGATGTCCTTCTTCACTGCAGCCAGATCGAGTTTCTGGAACTCTGCGGCGTAATTGAAATCCGCACCCATCGGATTACTCTTGAGTGAATTCTGATGCAGGATATCCAGGTTCAACTGGTTCGGCCACCAGTCCCCATTCGACATACCTCCCGCTGCGGTGTGCCTCTGCGACGGAGTTTTTTGTCCGCCCATCACAGGGCACTTACTGATATCCTGTTTGTCGCCTGCCTGTTTCCCGCCGTCTTTAATGAGGGGGGGGTGATTCTGGGCGAATGCGATCGATGCAATGCACAGCATCGCACAGCTCGATATGACACGAGCGCAGTGTGTTGATCTGGTCATGATCTCTCCTCGAATATGGTTGAAATGGATCGGTTTGAATGCGGACTTGTGAATCCTCTTTATGCCATTATTGGCGCGGTCAACCAATAAAGCCAATGCATTGTAGTGATAGGTGCTATACGCGGGGTGCATCGTAGACTCTAAGCCGATTCGAAGTCCGTATTACCCAGCTTTTCATCCATTAGTGGCGGACATCGGTATCTATCACGCTGGCTATGATTCAATTAAGACGTTGCCCGCCAGTTAGCTCAACGTATGACTGTCATTTTTTTATCTCGCTTGACCAGGCGGACCTCGTCACTGATACTAACAGGAATAACTTAACAAACCCACAGAAAATACTTCCTTAGAGGTATCATCATGCAAGCTGCGACAGTGCTTTACCAGTTTGAAGTGAAATCGAGAACAGCAACATTCGTTCTGACTCTTTCCATTCTGGCTCTGATTCTCTTACCGCAAGACACAGCGTACGCTGCTGATAAAACGCGAGATCCGAATATTGTTTTCATTATCGCCGATGATCTGGGCTATCAGGAACTGGGATGTTATGGTCAGAAGTGGATTCAAACGCCGCACATCGACCAGATCGCAAAAAATGGGATTCGGTTTACGCAGTTCTATTCAGGCAATGCTGTCTGCGCCCCTTCCCGCTGCAATCTCATGACGGGAAAACATCCCGGCCACGCCTACGTTCGCAATAATGGTAAACCGGAATATGTGCAGCATTTGAAAGACAAAGAAGGTTGGGAATATCCCGGTCAACATCCGATTCCTGATGCGGAAGTCACCATTGCCGAAATGCTGAAGCAGAAAAAGTATGCCACCGGTGCGATGGGGAAATGGGGGCTCGGACACTTCGGCACAACCGGTGATCCGAATCGCCAGGGCTTTGATCTGTTTTATGGATTCAACTGTCAGGTGCATGCCCACAATCATTACTCCAAATTTCTCTGGCGCAACCACGAGAAAGAAATTCTGTCTGGGAATGACCGGACGCTCTACGGCGAGACGTATTCTCAGGATAAGTTTGTAGAAAACGGACTCGCTTTTATTCGCGCGCATCAAGATCAGCCGTTCTTTCTGTATCTGCCTTTCGCGATTCCGCACCTGGCGATTCAGGTTCCGGAAAAATCGTTGGCTAAATATCGGGGGAAAATTCCGGAAGCAGACTATCAACACCGCGGCTATATCAAGCACCCGCATCCGCGAGCCGGTTACGCGGCCATGGTCTCTCATATGGATGAAGGCATTGGTCAAATCATGTCGCTGCTGAAGGAATTGAAACTGGACAACAATACGATTGTCTTTTTCACGTCGGATAATGGGCCGACCTATGATCGACTGGGGGGAACAGATTCGCTGTTTTTCGAATCCGCGGGGCCCTGGCGCGGTTTTAAAGGCAGCCTGTATGAAGGCGGGATTCGCGTCCCTTTAGTGGTACAGTGGCCTAGTCATATTTCACCGGGAGAAGTCACCGATCATCTGTCTGCCTTCTGGGATGTGATGCCCACCATTGCCGATATAACAGGTACGAAAGCACCCAGTGACATTGATGGCATCAGTTTTCTGGCTACTTTATTAGGAAAACCGCAACAGCAGAAACAGCATGAATATCTTTACTGGGAATTCCCGGCGTACACAGGCCAACAGGCCGTGCACATGGGAGACTGGAAAGGGGTTCGCCAGAATCTGTTGCGGAAGAAAAACCCGCAAATGAAGATTGAACTTTACAATCTCAAAACTGATCCGGGCGAACAGCACGATGTCGCCGACCAAAACCCGGAAGTAGTCGCCCGTATCAAAACGATTATGAAAACGGGCCGTACTACTTCGGAGATGTTTCCTTTTCCGGCGCTGGATCAGCAATAAGTCGAATCAAAATACTTTGTGTCAGGTTTGGAAGTCCTATTTTGAGACTTCCTTGATCCAGCAAAACAGACTGTCACCGATCTGCAGGTATCCTTCAGTTGAGGGGTGGACGGCGTTGTTTTGTCGGACTGTCTCAAGCGGCGTGCGAGAATTCCAGGTTATACTTTTCGCGGGATAGTTGTGCACGCAATCCAGATTGACGTGCGTCGGTACCAGATAAATCTGTTTCTCCAGTTTGTCGCCGAAATGCTGAGCCAGACGCTCTGCCACACGATGTTGATTGCGCTTGTATTGCCAACGTGTTTGCTGGCGACCGTTTGAGGTACCAAACGCGTCCTGAGTCGCTGCGGGGGGAACGGGCAGCATGAAACCGATTTTCGTCTGCGGACTATAATCATGAATCATCTTCACCAGTAGATCCAGATGATTGATCATCGTATCTGTTCGCTCTTCAATTGTTTCGTCAGTGGCCGAGTAGACATCATTCGGACCAAGGAAGATCGTGACGAGGTCCGGGGCTTTCCCTTCGTTGAACTCTTTACAGTAGCGGGGAAAGTCGAGTTTGGGTTTACCGTTTTCATCCGCATATAAAAACGGGCTGCCTCGTTCCCGGTAGTTTCCGGTGCGTGCGGTTTCGGTGAAATGTGTCGCAAAGCGAACAGCAGTCCAGCCTCCATAGCCTTCATGTTGCACGCCAGGGTCGTTGTTAGGATTATGCGACCCAATGAACTTCAGAGACGGCCCCTGAAAATTCTGGCTGAGATCCCGCACGTGTTTGGGATAAATTGAATTGTGCGTCAAACTGTCTCCAATCATGAGCAGACTGAGAGATTTTCCTTTACCCGCATCCTTGGGAACCACGCGGAGGATCGACTTTTGCGAGGCGATGATCTGATTGTTCTGGTCAAGTACATTCAATGTGAATTGGTAATCGCCGACTTCCTTCTCCTCGGGGGTGAAGGTCCAGCGTTCTGATTGCAGATGGCCTTTATTGCAGTGTACGTCAAACACATAGTTGGCAGGATTAATGACCAGCGCCACATTGTCAAAATACACGCTGGTTTCAATTCCGGGGACGGTGTAGATGGTCGCAGGCAGAATCAGCCTTAAAGGATCTTGAATCTGCTGTTCGGTTTCGGGTTTCACCGAATCTTCTGCAGGGGAAGTATTGATCTGTTGGAGCAGGATCAGGTTGAGGAGTAGTGCGAATTGAAGTACCGTTTTCATGTTGATTCCATCAGGTATGCGGTGTTTCTGATCTGTCAAAAAAATCAGTATGATTTCCAGAATTGATCCGACCCGGATTGGACAGGATCAGGCGAGCGAGTCCATCCTGATTTTCTAAGGTTCATTTAGGCATAAAAGAACTCGAAAAAAGAGGGACAGGTTTGTGGCCTGTCCCTCTGATTGTGATGAAGAGTGGCAGATTATTTCTTGCCAATGCAGTAGAGTTTGTCGGTCATCTTCAGATAAACTTTTCCATCTGAGAAAACGGGAGTCGCTAAGGCAAATCCTTCGAGAGGATTTTCCGAGACCAGTTTGAATTCATCGCCTTGCTCCAGAACAAAAGTGGTGCCATCTTCTCTGGTGACATAAATGTGACCGTCTGCGAGGATCGGTGAAGCACTGAACTTGTGACGGCTGCGGGGCAGATGATCGCCCCAGATTTTTTTTCCGGTTTTAACATCAAAACAGAGCACATCGCCTTTATCCGCACAGATATAGAAGCGGCCGTTGATGGCGGCTGGTGTCGGGACATCCGAGAATTCCCCTTTTTCTTCAGTCGTCCAGACAACATTGGATTTAGTAACGTCGCCGGTTCCGCCTAACTTGATCCCGGTAATGGAACTACCGCGTGCGTAGGGGGCAACGAGATAACCATCGCTGACAACAGGCGAGGAGATCGAGCGAAAGTATTTATGCTGTGTTGGGTTCAATCCGCCGACCCGCCAGAGTTCTTTACCGGACTGGGCGTCGTGTGCAGTGACGTGGTCTGCGCCGAGTACATAAATGATTTCTTTACCATTTTGATTTACGACGATCGGAGTGGAATAACTCTGGTTGGCTTCTTCCGGGGCATTCAGATTTCGATCCTGTTTCCAGACTTCTTTACCCGTTGCTTTATCAAAGGCGACGAGATAAGAGTTGTCACTCTGCATGCAGGCGACGACAACCAGATTTTTCGTCAAAACGGGAGACGTTCCCAAGTCCCACCAGAGTGTATCTTCGCCATAAATTTTCTGCAGGTTTTTCTGCCAGACAATTTTGCCTTCCTTATTGAGACAGGCTAAATCACCACTCTTGAAGTAAGTGAAGACGTACTGGTCATCGGTGGCTGGGGAAGGGCTGCTGCCACTTCCTTTTTTATGCTTACCGGCGCGCTCGGTACCGAAATCGACGTGCCATTTTTCTTTTCCGGTATTTTTATCCAAGCAGAGGGCTCGGTTTTTTCCCTCTGTGGTCGTTGTCAGGAACAGGTCGTCTCCCCAGATCACGGGGGTCGAACCGCTGACACCGGGAAATTCCACTTCCCAGAGAATGTTTTTTGCACTGTCCCAGGCTACGGGATAGCCGCTCCCTTCTGCGACGCCGTTAGAAGTCGGTCCGCGCCAGCCAGGCCAGTTTCCGGCGAGTGTCGTCGAAGCGATGAACAGGGTGAGAGTGGCTGCTGCCAATAAAGCTTTCATATGGTTACCTCAGACTGTGTTAATCTTTATTTGAATTTATTTGGGGAGTCACTTCATTTGTCGCAGGCTGGAAACGTACTCACGGGGAGAGCGTTGATTATAGCATGGGCCGAAAACCAATTTCATTCAGAATCGAAGTATTTTTCCACGATCCAGCGAGGTTGGTGCTGATCCGGTTTTCGCTTTCTGCCTGTTAAATCGATGGTTTCAGGCTGGGGATGATCAGATGTGAGCGGTTGATTATCGTCCGTTTTCTGCTGCCAGTTCTTCAGGAGCGTCAGCATCTTCTGTACGCGTTCCTTCTGTTCCGGATTTTGAGAGAGATCCTGCAGTTCGTGAGGATCTTGTTTGAGATCAAATAGTTGCGTCTTATTGATTTGCGGATAACGAATCAATTTCCAGCGATCATCGCGGACTGCCCGCATTAAATTTTCATAAGTTGTAAACAGAGAGTCGCGGACCCGATCGGTTTTGCCTCTCCAGATCGGAGCCAGATCAGAGCCTTCGACACCCGCGGGAACCTGTGTGTGGGTTAAGTCGCAGACTGTCGGAAAGATGTCGTACAAATAAACCAGTGCATTGCTGGATTCGTTTTGAGGAATGCCGGGGCCTTTGAAAATCAGCGGTGACTTCATGCTGTGTTCATACAGATTCTGTTTTCCCAGCAAGCCATGACTGCCGAGGGCGAGCCCATGATCGGAAGAGAAAATAACGATCGTGTTTTCGTCTAAGCCCTTTTCTTTAAGTGTATTCAGGATACGGCCAATCTGTGAGTCCATATCGGTGATCATTCCATAGTATTCTGCAAGTTGCTCGCGGATGATTTCCGGTTGTCGCGGCCAGCCTGTTAACACTTCATCCCGGCCGGTCATCCAGCCATTGTTAAATGGATGTTGGGACATGAAATTTTTGGGTAAAGGGGGCCGCACGTTTTCATAAACTTTCATTGCGGCAGCCGGAGGCATTCGCGGATCGTGAGGTGAAGTGAAAGCGACGTAGGCGTAGAAGGGTTCGTCCTGAGGATGCTCGTTCAAAAAATCAACGGCTGCATCGACAAACAGTTCATTCGAGAATTTGACGCCGATCCGTTTGTTTTCAAATTTTCCGTCCTTCAAGTCAACGACGGGAACTTTTAAGTGGTTCGACATGCCCCCGATAAAAACAGCGGTCCCTGTCGTAAAACTTTTCTGAAATGAATCACTTTGATTGTGCCATTTACCCGTTCCAAACGTGGTATAACCGGCCTGCTTCAATAATTGCGGCAGCGTGATGACGCCTTTGAGATCCATGGGAACATGATAAAGTGTGCGTCCACTGTTGAGCATGGCCCGGCTGGGCTGGCAGACAGCACCATGAATCGAGCCCATACAAAAGGCATTCCGAAAACTGAAACCGGTTCTGACCAGTTGGTCCAGATTCGGAGTTCGGATATGAGGGTTGTCATAAGCAGACAGGGCATCGGCCCGCTGGTCATCACTGAAGAGAAACAGAATATTGGGACGCGATTTCTTTTGTGAGTCTGCCCAGGTCTGATTTGCGGTGAGGAATGTTCCCAGGAAGATCAGTAAAACAATCAAAGAATTTCGCAGGCGTGCAGTCATGGTGGGTATTCCCGGAAGGTATTGAGCGACGGTATATTCTAATCTGGAAGAATATTTATCTTACTGAAACGTGAGCCAAAGTTCGAATTACAGCACCTTTCTTTGGTGAGTTCCTGCAAATTTATTTGATGTTCAAAATCAGTCAATTTTGAAGAAACGGCGGCCTTTGAGCTCGAAACGTGGCAAGGCGCCGGGAGCGACCGTGGAGACTTCCGCATGGAAGTTCAGGCGGTCCTTAATTGCATTGCTGACTTCGTGTATGATCTGTTTCTGCTGTTCTTCTGTCGCGAGGGACTCAATTGGTTCGAGTTCAATTTTCATATGCTGCATCGAACGGATCGTACGCACTTCAATCCGATATTCCGCCACCTGATTGAAGGTACGAAGTATCGCTTCCAGACTGGAGGGGAACACGTTGTTGCCGCGAATGATGACCATATCGTCGGCACGGCCCAGAATGCCGCCTTTTAATCGCAGTAATGATCGCCCCGAGGGACACGCACTCGTATCTTCACAAACCAGATCACCCGTACGATAACGAATCAAAGGAGAACCAAGTCGTCCCAGATTGGTGATGATCAACTCACCCTGTTCTCCTTTTTCAACAGGTTGTAGGGTTTCTGAGTTCACAATTTCGGCGATGCATTCGGTTTCGAGAATGTTTAAGGTTCCCGGATTTTCCAGAGGTTCAATGCCCAGTGCGCCAATTTCGGTCATGCCCCAATGATCGAATACGCGCGCTCCCCAGGCCTGGCCGATACGGAGTTTGGTGGCAGCAATGTTGCCCCCCGGTTCGCCGGCGACGATTAAGGCACGCACACGACTGCCGGCGAGATTGATGTTTTCTGCTTCCGCGACTTCGGCCAGACGGAGCGCATAAGTGGGCGTGCAGCAGACGGCAGTAATGTGATTGTCCAGAATCATCTGCAGCCGGGCTTCACTTCCCATGCCTCCGCCTGCCAGACAAAAATTACCTCGTCTTGTGGCTCCTTCAAAGGCGGCCCAGAATCCGACGAACGGACCAAACGAGAAAGGGAAAAACAACCGGTCTTCAGGATAGAGCCCCACCATGCGATAAATCTGTGCCCAGCATTCTCCAAACCAGTCCCAACTTGCTTTCGTATCCAGCCAGCGCATGGGAGAACCGGTTGTTCCCGATGTTTGGTGCATGCGGGTGTATTTTTCTACAGGATACGTCAAATTCGAGCCATAAGGCGGATGGGCCAGATGATCTGCCACTAATTCCGATTTTGTCGTGACCGGCAATTTCTGCAGATCAGACAGGCTTTGAATCGATTCTACAGCAACTCCGGCAGACTCCCATTTTTTGCGCCAGAAGGAATTCGTGACTGACACTTCTTTCAGAAGTTCTTGCAAACGTTGCACTTGGCGTGCTTCGATTGCTTCCCGATTCTGGTTTTCCGGCAGATTTTGTGGCTCATTCATAAAATTACTTGTTTGATTCGTTCAGAGGCATCAGAGGTGGTTATTTCAAGATACCCCTTATTCTGCCGCAACTTGAATGAATTTCCAACCTAAAGAGCAATCAACGGCAGAAAATATCGTCGGGAAAGTGGTGGGGGACAATTGTTGAAAGCAGTTGTCAATTAAAGAGTTATTGAAGTGAAACTATCTAACATGATCAATTCAACAACCACTCAAGTCATGAAATGGGGAGG
>NZ_CALFPF010000636.1 GCF_937919775.1 uncultured Gimesia sp. | reverse complement strand
ACAAACCCATCAAAGTATTAAGCGGGGGCGAGCGTGCCCGTTTGTGTCTGGCGGGAATTTTGTTGGGCAGTTACTCGATTCTGATTCTGGACGAGCCCGGAAACCACCTCGACGTTGAAACCGTTGAAGCATTAGGAAACGCGCTCGTCAAATTTCAGGGAACAGTAATTTTCACCAGCCACGATCGGCATTTTATGGGCAAAGTGGCAACGGATGTGATCGAAGTGGCCAACGGCAGCGTCAAAAGCTACGAAGGAAATTACGAGGCCTATTTATATCGTGTGAAAAAGGAAGTCGCTGACGGGCATCGAGATCAGAATCAGGTGTCGATTGCAAAGCAGGAACAGAATAATTCCGGCCAGCGCGAAAAAGGGTTGGGAGGCAAAATTAAAAATGCCCGGAAGGAACTTTCCGCCATCGAACGAAAAATTGCGCAGCTCGATGAGAAAAGAAATGAAATCAATGAAAAATTTCTGAAAGCCACCAACCCGGAAGCGGCTCAAAAACTCCACACGGAAATGCAGCCACTCGTCGATGAGATCGGGGAGCTGGAAATTCGCTGGATGGAACTCTATGAGGTTCTGGAGCAATAAATCAGCTTTGTTTCAGGTGTTTTCCGGCGCTTTGCCGTTGATCCAGGGGCCAGCCAGATTCTGATATTTGGGAGGCACGAGGATGCTGCCTTTGTCGCCCGCTTTCCAGCCGGCAACGTGCCGCGGTTTGCTGTGTTCCTTTGACATTTTTTCCCAGTTCGTCGCCCAACTCTGGTCTCCGTTCTGGATTTCTTTCGAATCGCGATTCACCTGGAAAACCTGCCCGTTTCGATAACTGAGTACACCCAGATTCACCACCATGATTGCTGCGGCCCCCAGTTCAGGAGAATTATTGACCAGCGCAGGATCTCCGGCTTTGACGGCATCGATGAAATTCTGGAAGTGCAGTAACGTCTGATCCGGAACACGCTCTGAGACCACTTCTGCTTTCGTCAGATTGCTGTCCAGTGTTACCTGTGGTCGTTCCGGTATAAACTCATACGCCTGCCGACTGCCGAAGACCTCTTTATCAAACACTATTGTGCCATGATGTCCCCGGATCAGATGCCGGATGGGGACTTCACTCGAGATCATTGTACTCGAGACCAGTCCTTGAACTCCTTCGTGGAAATCGGCAATGATCGAAGCTACGTCGGTTACTTCACGGTCATCGTATTCGAGAAAAATGCCCCCTCCGCCTACAACGCGACCGGGGTACATCAAACCGGTGGCTTTGAGCATGGCGGTTACACGATGGACAAACAGGTCGGAGTACATCCCGTAACCAAAGGGCCAGTAGCAGCGCCATTGGCCGAACGTGGCCCGGTCAAAAGGTAAATCAGGAGCGAGCCCCTCTTCCACTCCCAGCCAGCGTTTCCAATCGACGGTTTTGGGCGTCATTTCTTTGGTGATGACGTTATGGCGCGACATGCCCCCGATGGAATTACGAAATGATTCTGCCTGAAACTGGACAATTTTTCCAAGCTTACCTTCGTTGACCAACTGGCGCACTTCATTCCAGATGGGCATGCTGGTAGATTGAACGCCGACTTGCAGGACCAACCCGGATTTCTTCCAGGCATCAACAACGTCCATCGCTTCAGCGATATGGTGGGTCATGGGTTTTTCGCAATAAACGTGCTTACCTGCTTTCAGGGAATCTAACACCTGTTTGGCGTGCCAATGGTCGGGAGTGGCGATGCAGACGACATCAATTTCTTTATCATTCAGCAGGTCCCGATAATCGACATAGGTTTTAGGCGTCAGATTTGTCTCTTTCGTGATATAATCGACGGCCTGATCCCGGTGGACTGAATACACATCATTGACGGCTGTGATATCGAGGTTGACCCCTTTTTCATTGCGGAGCTTGATGAGTGATTTGACATGCGATCCGAAACCGCGTCTTCCGGGGCCGATCATTCCGATCCGGATTCGTTCGTTGGCCTGATAAGCTGTTGAGGGAGCGATCGCAGCAAGCTGGCTGGCTGCTACGGTTGCGACGGCTGACTGTTTGAGAAAAGTGCGACGGCTTTCTTTTTCCTGGCTCATATTTCCCCCTGGATAAAAAACAGAATCAGATAATTTAATATTCCTTGATTTGAATATTTTTATACTCCACATGACTGCCGTGTCCCAACAGTCCGATATGACCTCGCTTATTTTTTAAACCGGGATGTTTGGCCAGCACCTCTGCATCATCGATTTTGGACAAATCCGTGTTCAGAATCGTGATGTCATTGACGATCACGGTAATCTGAGTGCCGCGGTAGATGATTTCTTCGTGATTCCATTCGCCGGCAGGTTTGAGTGCTCCTGTTTTAGCAGGAATCACATCATAGACGGAACCATGATATTGAGTGGGCTTGAGTTTTTTGGGGTAACCTTTGTTATCCAGAACCTGAATTTCGATGCCTTCATAAGCGGGACGTTGATCGACCAGCGGGCAGCGAATGGCGATACCATTATTGGCCCCCTTGGTCAGCTTAAACTCAAACTTCAGGCTGAAGTCGCTGTATTCGCGCTCGGTAAACAGGAAACCTCCCCCATCGGCAGGGCATACCAGCCTGCCGTCTTCTACATGATAACCTTTACGATTGGCGCGTTTTAAAATCCAGCCGGTTAAATCCTGACCATTGAATAGCGGCTTATATTCCGGCTGCTGGTCTGCGGCAAATAGAGCGGCAGGCAGCAGGGTCAGGCAGATGACAATGGGGAGATAAAAAAAAGGTCTCATTTGTCATTCCCTATTTCTTCTGACCGGTGGCCTGATTGATGAGGACGCGTTGTCGGACATTTTCGGAAACCGGTTTTCCTGCGAGAATATCTGCTTCTGTGAACGTGGACATCAGGATTTTTTTATCGCGGGTACGGGCATAATCGTAAATGATGTAAATCGTACCGTCTGCGCTTTGAACTCCATCGGGATAAGAGACACCCGGTCGTTCGTCCAGCAGCAGGCCTCCCTGCCAGGTTTTTCCCTCATCGGCGGAGAGGTAAGCGGTCAGATCACTGCGAGTTTTTCCATCTTGCGGGTTATGTTTCACCAGCAATAAATTTCCGGAGTTCAATCGGCGAATGAAAAAGCGGGCGTTAATGTGGGGGATGGATGATTCTTTACCCGCTGACCAGGTTTTACCGCCGTCCGTGGAAATGGATTCTCCGATTCCATAACTGGTTCTGACCAGCGTCCAGAGACTTTTGTCTTTTCGTTCGACGATCATGTGTTCGTCGAATGTTCGGTGAGGCACATCGGTTTGCCCCAGAAGCTGAAATGATTTCCCCTGGTCTTTAGAGATGAAAATATTTCCGCCTCGTTCTTCGGGTAAATCAAAACGATGCTCAATCGAATCCTTGGCATTCTGTTTCCAGACGGCGACGGGCAATAACCAGTCGCCATTCGAAAGCACCGTGGGTTTATTCATCATGATCCCGTTACAAAGTCGCCTTGGTTCGCTCCACTTGGGATTATCCTGGTCCGATTCATCAGTGGTGATAGCCCAGACGCCACTGCGACCATCCCACCAGCGATAAGATTGTGCCCAGAAGACCCAGAGTCGACCGCTGGGATCGTGCCAGATGGCGGGGTCATATGCACGCACGGGGCCAGGAGGATCAATCACCAGTTTCGGTCCCGACCAGGTTTTTCCATCATCTCCGCTGGTGACCAGAGTGACATAGTTTAACTCACCTTCGCCGGTTCCTCCTGCATACCAGAGTGCCCAGAGACGTCCATTGGCTGAACGCTCCATGCCTGGAATGCCCTGGAAGAGACGGGTCTTATCTGCATACTCTTCTCCTGGGTCGGTATTCACTTGAGGCGCTTCAAGCGCAGGATCTTTCTGTGGGGACGAGTCTGCTGCTGAACAGAAATTTGTAATACCAAGTGTCGGAAGCAGTGGAACAAGAAATACGAAAAGCAGGAATAATGAGCGCACGGTGTATACCTCTCCAAAGTTGCTTTAGTTGCTTTCAGGTGAATCAAACGGGTGGAATCAATGATCTCCTGATTATGCTAACAAAATAACAGGCAAGAGGCGAGTATTTCCGATAAACATCCGGAAATGTGACAATGTTTTAAGGACGTCAGCGAATACCAATGCAGCGGCTAAAAAGTATGTCTGGACAGACTGACATTTCTGGCTTAGAGTATTCATACGTAGATTGATCTCAGGCACTTCTGAATCGACTTCAAACACACACCTGAGACATTATAGAAAATTAAAGGCAACTCATGAATTTAACAGAATTGGTCATCCTGCTGATCGTCGCTGGTATTTGCGGAAGTATAGCGCGGGGTTTGGCAGGTAATACCCGCGGGGGGTGCCTGGTTTCAATTGCTTTAGGATTCATTGGCGCTCTATTGGGAAGCAAAATTGCATCGATGCTGGGGCTCCCCGAAATCTTTTCGATCTCATTTGGCGGCAGAGATTATCCGATTGTCTGGTCGATTATTGGCGCGTCGATTTTTGTCGCCATTCTGGGGCTGCTGACGGGGCGATCCCGGTCATAAATCCTGTTCGAAGCATTTTTTTTGAAAGAACGCAGGGTTCAATGACTCGTTGAGAGGCACGAGCATTGCAGATTTCCGGTGTGTTGAACATACTATGTCGCTGTTCGAATCATTCCCGACTTTCACAGTCGGGTTTTTTTATATGTGTGTGACCGGAAGTATTGCGTTATGTCGCTGTTGAGTTTGAATCAGATTTCATTTGGCTGGGGGGGCGCTCCTTTATTAGATGAAATCAATCTGGAAATTAATGCTGGGGAGCGAATCGGCCTGTTAGGTCGAAATGGAGCCGGGAAATCGACGCTCATGAAACTTCTCGCCGGCGAGCTCGAACCCGAAGAGGGGCAGTTAAAACGCGAGAAGGATCTGCGCGTTGCCAGACTGGTGCAGGAAGTTCCCTCTGGATGCGCGCAACGCGTGCATGATTACGTGGCAGAAGAAGCGGCCCTCTTTTACGAACATGAATGGGAAATCGAACACGCTGTCGAGCAAATTCTGGCACGCATGAATCTGCAGGGAGATGTTACATTTGACTCCTTGTCATCCGGAATGAAACGTCGTGTTCTGTTAGCCCGTTCGATTGTGCAGTCTCCCGATATCTTATTACTGGACGAACCGACGAACCATCTGGATATTCCTTCAATCAGGTGGCTGGAACAGTTTCTGCAAACGTATTCAGGAACCTTATTGTTTGTGACGCACGACCGGATGTTTTTGCAGGCGCTGGCGACCCGGATTGTCGAAATCGATCGTGGTCACATTTACGACTGGACCTGCGATTACGACACGTTCCTGAAACGCAAAGAGGCATTTCTGGAATCGGAAGAAAAACAGAACGCCTTGTTTGACAAAAAACTGGCTGAAGAAGAAATCTGGATCAGAAAAGGCATTAAAGCGCGGCGTACCCGAAATGAAGGCCGCGTTCGCGCGCTGAAGAAACTCCGCGAAGAACGGAGTCAGCGCCGGGATAAAGTTGGCAACGTCAATATGCAGGTCGCGAATGCCAGCCGTTCAGGGCAACTGGTGGTAGAAGCGAAGGACGTTTCATTTTCGTATGAATCTGAAACTGTGATTCACGATTTCTCCACGTTAATTATGCGTGGAGACAAAGTCGGCATCATTGGCAGAAATGGTGCCGGCAAAACAACACTGCTCAAGCTGCTGCTGGGCGAACTCAAACCGGATACCGGAACGATACGGCTGGGAACAAATCTGGAAATTCTCTACTTCGATCAGCTTAGAGAACAGATCGATGAAGAGAAAACCGTCGTTGAAAATGTCGGTGAAGGGCAAGAGACACTCGAAATCAACGGTAAACCGAAACATATTTATGGTTATCTGCAGGACTTTCTGTTTACGCCGGAACGTGCTCGCAGGCCAGCCCGATTCCTTTCCGGAGGGGAACGGAACCGGTTGTTACTGGCAAAATTATTCAAGCGGCCGACCAACCTGATGATTTTTGACGAACCAACGAATGATCTGGATGCAGAAACTTTGGAGCTGCTGGAAGAATTAATCAGTAATCATCCCGGTACGCTTTTACTGGTGAGCCACGACCGTGCCTTTCTCAATAACGTCGTGACGGCGACACTGGTTTTTGAAGAAGACGGGCAGGTTAAAGAGTACGCCGGCGGCTATGACGATTATTTATTACAGTCGGAATACGGCCGGGCCACTCAAAAAAATACAAACGGTGCGAAAGGCAGAATTGAAGAAAAATCAGTTAAGACCGCCAAAGTGGTCAAACTAAGTTTCAAAGAGCAGCGTGAGCTGGAGCAGATTCCACAACGCATTGAGGAACTGGAAACGGAACAAACTCAATTGCACACCGCGATGGCGTCTCCTGAATTTTTCAAACAGTCGAATGAGATTATTGCGGAAGCGACATCGCGTGTCGAAGCAATTCAGCAGGAACTGGAGTCGCTTCTGGAACGCTGGGAAATACTTGATGCACGCGTTCAGTAAGAAGGTGTAGGCCATGCGATTATTTGAAGGAACTCCCTTTGATCGTCCGCCACGATGTGAAAAGTGCGATCAACTGGAAGCAGAATGCATCTGTCCGCCTGAGCCTGCTTTTCGAATTCCTCCCGCGCAACAGACGGCCCGACTGTCGATTGAAAAACGCAAGCGGGGAAAACGTGTGACCGTGGTGCGCGGCTTGCCTCTTGAAGGAAATGATCTTCCTGAGTTATTGAAACAGTTGAAGTCTCAATGCGGCGCCGGCGGCTCCCTGCAGGGGGATGAACTGGAAATTCAAGGGGACCAGCTGGACCGCGTGCGCGAAACGCTGAAAGCGATCGGTTTTAAAGTGAAAGGTTAGCCCGCATGCGGGCCAACCTGACAGCTTCAGACTATGGTTTCCAGAGCGCAGTACGCTTAACCAGGGCGTCTTTCATTCAATGAGACTCTTTCCCAGTGGCATCACAAACGCGACAGAAAACCGGAACACTGGTTAAATCTCCGGAGCGGACTCATAAGGAATTTCCACCGGGTAAAAATCTCTGTTTCTACGCTGGTGATTAAGTTTTCCGAAATCATGCGTATGGATGGCTTTCGCTTCCACATTAAAAATCGAACCGGCGAACGGCTCAAAACTGGCGCGAAAATGCGCCGAGGATTTGACGGAAATATAATGCATCGATTCACAGGTTATGCCCAGTGTTTTAGCGAAGGCGGGCCCAAAAGGTTGTTCTCGAGCCGTTACCACAACCACTGAGACACCATCCTGCTGAATCCAGGCAGAGGGACCCATGTTGCCCATCAGTCCGGCGTACATGGGGCCGTCATATTTGAATTTCCCTTCTGAAAGTGCTTTGACTTCCGCCTTCATCCTGACCGGCGGGCCTTGAACAGGGTCTGATTTGCCGCCGACTTCCGTTTCAATGATTCCACCTACGCCGGCTTTTTGAGCCAAAGCAACCACTTCGGGATCGACGATATACAAAATCAACGCCTTGTCTAATTTCTGATCGAGAAACGTCTGCAGGATTTCCGTGGAATCACCGGCCGTCCCGCCTCCCGTGTTATCTGCATGATCGGCGAGAATGATGGGATACTTGCCGATTTCCTGCCCCTGCTTGATCGCATCTTTGACGGTAAACGGAAGTTTGTACCAGCGTCGACGACGTTCCCAGATCCAGGAACTGAATTCCTCGGCCGTTTTATCCGCCAGATCCTGGTCATCATCGGCGACAACAATAATGGAAGGCCCCACATTGGGGACGTCCGCCCAGGGAAAACCGGTAGAAACCGTCACACTCAAAATACCGGGGCGCGATTCAATTTCATGCGCATAGTCCATCACTTCTTTCATCGGTTGATGCGCGGTGACCTGGCAAGCGGTACTCCAGAACAAAGGAATCTGACGTAGAGTCATCACCGGCTTCACTTCGCCTTGAATGATACGCACAATCAGATCGGCTGCTTCCTGCCCACGTTCATTCATGTCGATATGGGGGTAGGTATCGTATCCTAAAATAGCAGTCGCCTGCTGCACACGCAGTGGAGTGTGGTTGCCATGCATATCCGGGGTGACCAGAATTGGTCGGTCGGGACCAATGTATTCCCGCACTTTGGAAATGAAATGTCCGTCGCCGTCTTCAATCCCCTCAATGACCATCGCCCCGTGAAGATCAAGTAATACTCCGTCAACAGGGCCGCCCGCTTCTTCTGCCTCTTTCAGTCGTTGCAGAAATTCCTCCAGCAGACCATCGTAAGCTTTTCGCTCGATGAGGCCGCTCGGAAAGGCAAACGTCCATAACAGGGGAATTAATTCAAAACCATGTTTTTGGGCTCCATCAATGAAGCCGCCGATACAGACATTCGCTCCCGGAAAGGTTTCCATGATTTCCTGACCACGAAACAAACCACGATCATTGATAAAATCATCAAGCGTCGTGGGAAGCGAAGAATAAGTACTTGTTTCGTGTAGCACGCCGCCCGTCGCAATTCTCA
>NZ_CALFPF010000635.1 GCF_937919775.1 uncultured Gimesia sp. | reverse complement strand
CTGCATGGGACTTCAGTTGTAAAAACAGGAGAAACGCGATGATTAGTATCATGGGAGTTTTTGGCAGCTTGATGATTCTCTTTGTGATTGTGATATTTTCTCAACGCCATACTAAACGAACGGCAAATCGAGAAAACAAAGGAAATCATCAAGATGAAACTTCATAGCGGGAGCCCGAATAAAATCCCCACTGATTCATTCCCCTGTACAGGGAAACATTTTGGTGAAATTTGAATCATTTTCATCTTGAGGGTTTCACACATCTGACCTAAGCTACTGAATCGCACTCGCGAGATAACCAGTTAATCAATGCCAGCATTACAGGAGGTAAAGGGCCGTGAGTGAGTTTTTTCCGCCACAATCAGGAGAACAGATCACAACCCGCTGCTGTGTTGTCGGCGGTGGTCCCGCAGGTCTCTTTCTGGGTTATCTGCTGGCGCGGGCCGGCGTCGAAGTGATTGTGCTGGAGAAGCATAAAGACTTTCTGAGGGACTTTCGCGGCGATACCATTCACCCTTCTACTTTGCAATTGATGCACGAGCTGGGGTTTCTGGATGAGTTCCTGCAGATTGCGGACAAGCATTTTGATTCTCTCGATTTCAATATCGAAGGCAAACAGATTCCGGGGCCGTACTTCACCCATCTGCCTACCAAATGTAAATTCATCACGTTTGCCCCTCAATGGGACTTTTTAAATCTGCTCGCAAAACATGCCGGCGAATATCCCAACTTCCAGGTTCACATGCAATCCAAGGCAACGAATCTGATCTATAACGGCGATCGCGTTGTCGGCGTTAAAGTGGAGGGCATTAACGGCGAATATGAAATTCACTCAGATCTGGTTGTCGGAGCTGACGGACGGGGTTCGCAGATGCGCATCGACGCGGGTGTCGAAGTGATTGAAAAGGGGATCCCCATTGATGTCCTCTGGTTTCGAGTGGGAAAATCGAGTGAGTTACTTGATCACACGCTGGGACGAATCAAGAATGGCCGTATGCTGATCACGGTTGACCGGGGAGACTATTTCCAATCGGGATTGATCATTCATAAAGGTTCCTTTGACGAAATAAAAGCGGAAGGACTGGAAGCATTTCGCAAGAGAGTTTTAGATATTCTGCCGGACCTCGCGGAGGGTGTTGCGGCAATTGATGACTGGGAAAAAGTTCGCCTGCTCACCATTCAGTTGAATCATATTACCAACTGGGCACAACCGGGGCTCTTGTTTATTGGTGATGCTGCCCATGCAATGTCGCCGGTCGGAGGGGTGGGTGTGAATCTGGCGGTCCAGGATGCGGTCGCGACGGCAAACCTGCTCGCAGATAAACTTTATGCAGGCAATGTGACTATTGATGACTTAAAACAGGTCCAACTTCGCCGTGAGCCACCGGCACTCAGAACACAACGGATGCAGGTTTTCGCTCACCAACGTTTGTTTGGCGGAAAAACCGTTCCCGGAAAACCGGTTTCCATTTCCTGGACGCTGCGAACAATCGCCGGTTTGTTCGCCCCGATTATCAGGAAAAAGGCGGGCAAAATCATCGGCCTCGGCTTCCTGCCCGAGCATATCCAGACTACCAAACGGGCTCCTAAAGAAAGTGTCTCGCTGAAATAGTCGAAGTCATTCCTGCTCGTACATGAAATACTGTGAAAGAATCTGGCTTCTCAATCTGTAGAGTGGTTAGAATGCATGTTGTTTTGAGGCATTGTCGTGTGCCTCAATGAAGTGACATGCATTATCTATCAGCCATGAGAGGGGCACGGATGCGTAACTATAGTTTCTGCACACTGCTGTTTTACGTTACCTGCAACCTGCCCGCTTTGTTGTCTGCAGGCGAACCTGCTCTTGATCCATCAGCAATCAAAGCCGCGATCCAAAGATCGATTCCTCTCATTGAAAACGCATCCGCCGGTTCTGCCCGCGAACGGAAATGTTTCACCTGCCACAACCAGGCACTGGCAGTGTTGGTACTGGATGAAGCAAAGCAGCGTGGCTTTAACATAAATGAAGCCAACTTCCAGTTGCAGGTGGAACATACCGCTGCGCATCTGAAACGGGGACTGGATAATTACCGCGCCGGCAAAGGCCAAGGGGGTGGTCCTGACACTGCCAGCTATGCGCTCTGGACTCTCGAAATAGCGGGACGTAAACCGGATGAAGTCAGCACAGCCGTTACCGGATATCTGCTGGAACGCAACAAAGATCAAGCACACTGGATTCGTAATTCCACCCGCCCCCCTTCCATGTCCAGTGACACGAATACGAACTACTTTGTGATTCGTGCTCTGCAAATCTTTGGCACTGAAGAGCAGCGCCCCCGCATCGAAGCCCGCATCAAACAGGCACGGCAATGGCTGCTTGATTTAAAACCCGATTCCACGGAAGAACGGGTGTTTCAACTGCGATCCCTGCTCTACCTGGATGTGGAAGAATCCGTCACCAGGCAGGCGATCGAAGCATTAATCAAGCTACAAAATGCAGATGGCGGATGGTCTCAACTCCCCACGATGGAAAGCGACGCCTATGCGACCGGCACGGTGCTCGTCGCTCTGCAACGTTCGGAAAAAGTCGCCATGGATCACCCGGCGATCGGACGGGGTATTCAATACCTGCTCAATTCACAACAGCCCGATGGATCCTGGCACGTCGTCAGTCACGCCAAGCCGTTTCAAACCTATTTTGAAACCGGTTATCCGCATGGGAAAGATCAATTTATCTCCGTCACTGCTGGCAGCTGGGCCACCGTGGCGCTGTTATTGTCGCTGCCCAAAACTAAATGAATGCTCCGAAATCTTGTCCCGTTCAATGAATTCTGAGTGAATTCGAAAATCCGATTCGCAATTCCGTTCCTTTCTGCTATAAAACGTGAGTTCCCCGAACCAGACAGGGCAGCCCATACAACATGCGCCCCTGATGATACGAAGACTATTCACAAGGATTGATGACTATGTTTACCCGCATTTCCAATGGATGGGCACTCACCAAACAAAGCTTTCACGTGTTGATGCTGGACAAGGAACTGCTGCTGTTCCCGATCATGAGCGGTTTTTCCTGCCTGCTGGTCCTGGCCAGTTTTGCAGCCCCCCTCTGGAACAGTAAATACGTCAATGTTGTGATGAATGAGCAGCAGTTGCCCCAGGACCCAGTGGCTTACATCATTCTGTTTGCTTTCTACTTTGTAAACTTCTTCGTCATCATCTTTTTCAACTCTGCTTTGATGGCTTGTGCGATTATTCGGCTGAAAGGCGGCAACCCGACGGTCGGCGATGGATTCAGGGCCGCCATGAATCGCCTGCCGCAAATTGCCTGCTGGGCACTGGTGAGCGCTACTGTAGGATTTATTCTGAAGCTGATCGAATCCCGTTCAGAAAAAATAGGGCAAATCGTAGCCGGCCTGCTCGGCATGGCATGGTCCATTACCACCTATTACTACAGCGCCTGTTTACGTTTTCTTAAGCGTCTTCGTAGTTCTTTTCTTCTTCTTTGTTCGTGGCAGTGTTTTGCGATCTGGTTGCGGGCGATTCGCCATTGGCTCCATTCGACGAGCACTGCCGAGGTCCAGCCTCTTGTGTCTAGCAGATGCTTGAGTATGTTGCGGACTTCCGGAACAGTCAGGCCCAGATGTTTTTTTTCCCAGCCGCTGTTTCTGTAAGGTTAAAAACAGCAACGCCAGCATCGACAGGCAGGTGTGATGGTGCCAACCGATCCAGCCGCGCGTTTCGTATTCATCCAGCCCGCATTCGCCTTTACCACTCTGGAAGTTCTTTTCAATGCACCAGCGGCTGCCACCGACTTCCGCTAACTTCTTCAAGGGAATCTCAGCGGGAGCATTGGAGCGTTGATATTTTAATTCAGAATCTTGTCCCACAGAACGGCGAACAAGCAGCCGTTCCCGCCGATCGGTCGGACGCGACTGTTCGGAAAACCAGACTGTGATTTCTGCATATTCGTAGAGGCGTGGTCCCTGACTTCCTTCCGCAACACTCATCCGTTTCCAGGCAGACGCAGGAAGATTCGCCACCACTTCATCTACGCGCCGGGGTTTCTTCAGGGGCTTGGCGTTCTTTGTGGGACGGCCCCCCTGGCGCGTTGTCTGGCCGACGGGCCGCAACTTCGGTTTGGTGGTCCACACCCTGGCATCGCACGATGTCTCCACGACATACCACTTTCCCAACTCCCGAACGGTTTGCACAAATACCGGGCTGGTGCCGTAAATACTGTCGCCACAGACCCATTGAAACGGTACGCCCTCAATAATTGCCTGCTGGATCATTTCGCTGGCCAATTCCGGCTTGCTGCGAAAAATGACGCTGGAGGGAACACCGGCCTGCGCGAGACGCTGCTCATCTACCATCCATTGTTCAGGAAGAAACAGCCGACGATCGATCAGCGTTTCGCCTTGCGAACTGCAATAACTCACAAAGACGCCCACTTGGCAGTTGTCGACGCGACCGAGCGTTCCCGAATATTGCCGGGCTACCCCCACGGACTGTTTGCCCTTCTTGGGGAAACCAGTCTCATCAACGATCAGTAGACCATCATCTTCTCCCAGGGCTGCGCAGACATGTTGCCGAAGTTCTGCAAGTACATCCTGATCGGACCAGACGGCCTGGGCAATGAACTTCTGCAATGTGCGTACTACCCCGCCTTCGATTGTTTCAGCCATGTTCTCAACGTTTCGCCGATCACCGCCAGCGAGCAGTCCCTGCAAGATCGTCATTGCGTGCGCATGATTCTGCACCCGTCCAAAGTTAGGCAGGTAGCGACTCACAAAAGATTCCAACTCCGGCATCAGCGACTCAATCGCTTTCACGTCCATCCTTGAACCTCCCAGCTACAGAAAAACCGGTCAAACGATTGATGTTATACTCCAAAATAACTTAAGCGTAAAAGATCAATCGTTCAGGCGCTGTAGTACTATTTTGTGATCCCCGTGCTGGTTGTGGAACAGAAGAATCCCTTTGAAGCCATGAAACGTTCGGTGGGTATTCTGCGCAAAACCTGGGGAGAGTCTCTCGTCGCGAACTTCGGGATTGGCATGATCGTCTTTCTGATCATGATCCCCATCATCCTGCTCATCGTTGCCGGTGGCTTTATTATTGCATCAGGTAACGCGTTGCTGGGCGGAGTTCTGATCGCAACGGGATTCATTCTCATACTCTTAGTTTCGCTCGTCTCTTCTGCCTTACATTCCATTCTGATCGCAACGATTTATCTGTTCGCCGCAGAAGATAAAGTACCGGAACAGTTTGACCGTGATCTCATCGCACATGCGTTTAGACAAAAATAAAGCAGAAAAAATATGATTACAAAGCTGTTTTATTATTTAGTGAAACCCTGATTTGTGTGCCGCTTCAGCAGTGGATTGTCTGTTAACATACCCGCTGCGCGCACCTGATTTCAGAAAGCAGATCAGGTCAGTCAAGAATCTACTTGATGGCGTATCCCCCTTCACTCTATCATCAGAGAGATCACTCTGTTTGAAAAAGCCACCTGTTATGGAATACGCCATGCTCTGCCGACCATTCCTGTTTCTGGGTCTTATAGTAATGGCAATTCCTGCATCTGCCGACGAGATTCCAGTCACGGGACTCTTTCAGAAAGAACTCTTGTCACTGGACAATTCCATCAAGAAATTTCTGCAGGAACACCATTCTCCCGGAGCTGCCGTCGCCGTCAGTTATCGTGGCAGGCTCGTTTATGCGCGCGGCTTTGGATACGCCGACCTGGAACTGAAACAGCCCGTCCAGCCCGAGAGTCAGTTCCGGATTGCCAGTATTTCTAAACCGATTACCGCCGTCGCAATTATGAAACTGATCGAACAGAAGAAATTAAATCAGGATACAAAAGTCTTTGATATCCTGAACGAATACCAGCCACAGCTTGCGGAACCAGACGTCGATCCACGGCTGAAAGAGATTACGATCCAACAATTGTTGAATCATACCGGAGGCTGGGACCGGAGTGTTTCCTTTGACCCGATGTTCCGTTCTGTGGAGTTCGCGAAGCAACTTGGTAAAACACCTCCCGCAGAAACCGGGGACATCATTCGGATGATGATAAAGCAACCCCTTGATTTTAATCCGGGTGAGCGCTATGCCTATTCAAACTTTGGTTACTGCCTGTTAGGCAGAGTCATCGAAACTGTGACAGGATTACCATATCACGAGTATGTGCAACAGGCGATCTGCACTCCTCTCGGGATGAAGCAAACAGAACCGGGAAAAACGTTGTTGCAATTTCGCAGGAAAAACGAAGTCAAATATTATAGTTTTTCGTCAGGCCCTTCCGTCTTTTCTGATCAAAACCCGGAACAGGTGCCTCAGCCTTATGGTGCGTGGTATCTGGAAGCAATGGACTCGCATGGCGGCTGGCTGGCGTCGGCTCCCGATCTGGTGCGGTTTGCAACCGCGTTCAATAACCGCGAACAATGCCCCATTTTAAAAGCACCTGCGATCGCTCAAATGTTTGAACGCCCTGCCGGGCTTGCCGGCTATGGACAGGACGGAAAACCGAAAGACACGTATTATGCCTGCGGCTGGATGGTCAGGCCCTTTCACAAACAGGGAAGCGAAAACCATTGGCACAACGGCGCACTGCCAGGAACTTCCACGATACTCGTGAGACGTCGCGACCAGATCAACTGGGCAATCCTGTTCAATACGCGATATGGTAACGACAAAAAGAATTTAGCCTCTTTGATTGACGGCCCCATGCACCAGTGGATTAACCAGATCGAACATTGGCCCGAAAAAGATCAGTTCCAACCGGATTAATTCGCAGACGGTTTCAGAATTTCGTATCCAGCATCCTTCGCCCCAAATCATTTCTTCAAATGCTGATCAAAAAACTGATAGGCTGTTTCGCGCGTGGCTGGTGGAAAATCATGTCCCGCTTCAGGATAAACGGCCTGTAAATTGTCTGCTTTGCCAGCCAACTCATAAACGGGCCTGGCAATCTGCAGCACATCTTTCACACCCGACACTTCAAAATTACTGTCACTGATCGGCGAACAGGCAAGAAACGCGCGCGGTGCAAAGCTGGCAACGATTTCGGTAAAATCAAAAGGAACCAGATCCGGGTTATTCTGATATTCGCTGTTGATCAACGGCATATAACGGTCGCTGGTCCAGCCTTTTAATTTACCACCATAATATTTGTGAACACGGGTGAATCCGCAACTGGAAACCAGCGCTTTGATCCGGGGATCAAAGGCGGCGGTAAACATCGTGTTATGCCCTCCCAGCGAATGCCCGACACAACCGATTTTGTCCCCGTTCACATAATCCAGAGACTGCAACAGATCGATCGATCGCATATTATCGTAGATGGCCTTCATCGTCCCGCTACGATATTCCGGGTGTGTTTTGAAGTCGTACGGGTATTCACCAAACGAAGGATAATCGGGAGCCAGAGTCACATATCCGCGCTCTCCCAGTTCGAGTGCATATTTTAAATTGGGCAGACCTTTGATCCCTGCCGGCTCTTCTTTTCCGATCGCAGAGTTCGTCTGATGCAGACACAAAACGGCGGGCGCCGGATGTTGTTTGCTGGCAGAGTGTGGAATAAACAAATAGGCGTGCACCCTCTGCTGAAGATCATCCGTATGATAAGAAATCTTCAACCGTTTCGTGGTGCCAACGACTGTTTCTTCCAGCACTTTCATCTCTAGTGGAACCGGATTTTCAGGTCGAGGCACTTCCCCCATGACGGTCTGCATATTTGCCAGAATATGGTTCCGCCGTATTTTCCAGTCCGCTTCTGTTTTGATCGGCTGTTTCTGGACTTGCTGATCCAGATAATACGAGAGGTCGAGGTGCTCCTGATAGTGAGGAACCCTCTGACGCACTGTCTGTTGTGGTTCAGCTGCCAGCAACCAGGACACTCCCCCCATCAAACAAACGCAGACTCCACAAAATCGCAGCATCGCACATTCGCCTTTTTTTCAGGAAGTATCCGTAAAATCACCGTCTACATTTGCTGCAGAGTACTATTTGGATCCCGCCTGTCCGGGTTCTGGTTTCACAGGCTCTGCCGGCGCGATCAGGTTATTCTTAATCACCGAATCCCTCAGTTTTTCGTGATCCGATTCGACATCGATCAGGAGATTATCACCAAAAATGACATGCGTTGTCGGCTCAATGACCTGCACTGCCTTGGGACGTACCGAAGAAAACAGATTACCGGAAACTGTCACACCGCGTGTTTTATCCAAAGTCAGACCTGCTGCTTTCAGGTCATCCGTGCGGCGTTTGACTTGCCCATGACCAATATAACTGTTCGAAAAATTATTGCCTGTCACAGTAATCCGACCGGATTTCGGGCCAATCTTTAAGGCATCTGCGGCCAGCAGGGTGAATGTATTCGCACTGACTGCACAGCCATGTGCATCATCAAGAATAATCCCACTCCCGTTATGGGCAATCACATTCGCAGACAGCGTGATTCCATAACATTCCTTGTCGAGAACAATCGCCCTGCCCTGGCATTCT
>NZ_CALFPF010000634.1 GCF_937919775.1 uncultured Gimesia sp. | reverse complement strand
TGCTGATTACCCAAAGCTCTCATAACAACTGGTACAGAAATGGGGGGCCTGTCAGCCTTGTTAACCAGCGGCGCGGGTCTGATACTGATTCAGTTTGTTGTAAAGTGTCTTCAACGCAATTCCCAGTTCGGCAGCACATTTCGGCTTGTCGCCATCATGTTTATCAAGTACGTGATAAATCACTTCCATTTCGATATCACGTAAGGTTTTCCCCTCTGTTCTTTCCGTCCAGTTGATGGACGAACCAGAAAAGGGAATTGCGGAATTCCGGGTGAGATTAGAGGGTAAATCCGCAGGCATAATCTGAGTGCCGTCCCACAAAATGACGGCGTGTTCTAACGCATTGGCCAATTCGCGAACATTACCTTTCCAGTCATAAGACTGCAGAATCTCAACGGTTTCCGGTGCAAGAATATCCTTGGGAATCGAATCTTTTTTCAAATGTCGTTTCAACAGCACACGCGAAATCTCGGGAATATCAGCTTTACGCTCCCGTAAGGCCGGCAGATCAATTTCGAAGGTATTTACACGAAAATATAAGTCTTCGCGAAAAGTTCCCTCACTGACCATTTCCTTCAGGTCCCGGTTGGTTGCACAGACAATCCGAACGTCGACATGAAATGTTTCGCTGTCGCCGACGCGCCGCACTTCACCAGATTCCAGAAAACGGAGCAGTTTGACCTGCATCGTTTTATCCAGCTCTCCCAGTTCGTCCAAAAAGAGCGTACCACCATTGGCAATTTCAATCAAACCCTTGCGAGGAGTATCAGCCCCTGTAAATGCGCCTTTGCGATGCCCGAATAACTCACTCTCCACCAGATTTTCAGGCAGCGCACCACAGTTAACAGGCACAAAGGGCATGGAAGCACGCAGGCTTAAATCATGCACACGCCGCGCCACAAGCTCCTTACCGGTCCCTGTTTCCCCCAGAATCAAAGCGGTAGAATCGGTGGGGGCGATTTTTTCGATCAGTTTTTTAACCCGCAGCATCGGGGGCGAGTCGCCAATAATCTGGCAAGGCCCTTCCACGATTTTGAGTCGTGACTCAAGTGCATAATTTTTGTTTTGCAAGGAACGCTTGTCAGCTACTTTTTGCAGAACAGTGGCAATATCAATCAATTTGCAAGGTTTGGGCAGAAAGTCATAAGCACCTCGACGTATCGCCTGAATGGCTTCATCAATGCTGCCATGCCCGGTACTGATGATAACTTCGGTCTCGGGAGAAACTTTATTAATATGATCCACGACATCCCAGCCACTCAGTCCAGGCATCCGTAAATCGACAATGGCTGCATCAAACGTAATCTTCTCCAACGCGATTAAAGCAGATTGACCATCCTCACAAATGGTGACATCGTGCCCCATCCGTGGAAGCTCGATTCGCATCACTTCACGAATTGCTGCTTCATCGTCGACAAATAAGACTCGCAATTTATTGACCGAATTACTCAAGTTGTGCTCCTTCTTCCTGCTTTGACGTCCTGTCAAAGAGAAAGCCATTTAACAAATTTCAGATCCGAATGGTATTCAGGAAGGAATAGGTGAAAGGTTCTGAAGAAATCGTGTTCGAATCAGGCGAACGCATCCTTTTCTCCAGCATCGACACTCAATTGAGAAGCCCCGGAACCGGGACTCCATACAGGACCTTTCTCTGCACACTACGCGACAAATTGGGAAGGGGAATTTTTAAAGCAATCTGCTGTACAGAGAACATCCATTTTCTCCTGTATCGTTAACTTTGTGTGAATCATTTATGGGGAGGGACGTGTGATATCAGATTTCAAAAATTGTGGCAATCGGAGAATTCCAGAAACTCCTGTTTCAATCAATTCACTTAACTCACTATGCCGCCTTATGTTGTGCTTGTGCTTTTTTCGGGAGTTCGACAAAAATTGTACTCCCCTGCCCTGGTCCTCCACTTTCCACTTCGATTTCCCCACCATGATCTTTGATAATCCGATGTGTGATCGACATCCCCAAACCAGTGCCGGTCCCATCTGCCCTTTGTGTAAAGAAAGGATCAAACAGACTCTCTTTCACTTCCTGCGTCATCCCGCACCCGTCGTCCTTAAATATGAGGGTCACTGAATCGACATTTTCACGAACCTGGATTTCCAAATTGCCCCCCACCTCCATCGACTCCAGGGCATTGGTCATAATATTGAGAATCACCTGTTTGATTTCTGCAGGATTAAACTCCGCATAACAGGGATTCCTGGCCGAAAACAGGATCTTCCTGTCTTTCAATCGTTTAATCAAACTGATCATCGAGCACACCTCTTCGATCACACCTATCAGATCATTCATACTTCTGACGGAATTCTGACCGCGGGAAAAATCAAGCAGTTTGGAAGTGATATCCCTGCACCGCATGGCTTCCCGTTGAATTAATCCAAGATACTGCTCCACCACTTGAATATCTGCTTCCTCACAGTGCGGTTTCAGATCAACCATTCGCCCCTGAAGCGACTCGGAGGCCATCGAAATCGCAGATAACGGATTATTAATTTCATGAGCCACCCCCGCTGCCAGAACGCCAATTCCTGCCAGCCTTTCCGATCGAACCAGCTGTTTACTGCGTTCGTCCACCTTGTGATTCAATTCGTCCCTTTTTTCTTTAAACCGCATCGTCATCAGATTGAATGCTTCAGCCAGCTCTGCCATCTCATCATTCGATTTAATCTTGAATTGATGATCAAAATGCCCCTGGGCCACAATCCGGGCCCCTTCATGTAAATCCTGAATCGGAGAGATCACAGTCCTGTATCCATACCAGATCAGACAGCCAAAGGTGATAAATACCACCAGGCAAGTCACCCAGACCAGATCATATCGGGAGCGGTAAACCCGCGACGCACGTTCCAAAACCGCTTTGGTCCCTGAAGGAACATCGCGTACTTCCATAATCAGAGTTTCCAGGCGCGCGACTTCCAGAATCATCTGCTGGGCCGTTGCAACTCTTTCCTGAGGATGTTCCAGGTGCGCCTGCATCAGTGACAGATTCTGCAGCGTCTTCAGGCTTGCACTATGTTCACTGAGCTGTGACCTCACCAGGCCTCTCCAGGTTCCTACAGCAGGGTCGTCTGGTAATCGATCTACTTTCTGCAGAAAACTCTGTATTTCAGTATGAACTTCATTTAACTGCTCTTCAAACTTACGTTGGTAATGCTTACTGGCGACAGAATCAGGACGGGAATTCAGAATTTTCTGCAGAGGGTCATTGAGGGCCACAGCCGACACGATCATTCGATCACGGTTGGGCAGGCTGTTCAGTGAATGCTCAAACTCTTTGACGGTAGCATCATAAGATTGCAAACCGGAAACGGCCCCGTAAGCCAGCAGAATCAGCATGCAGAAAATAATTCCCAGGCC
>NZ_CALFPF010000633.1 GCF_937919775.1 uncultured Gimesia sp. | reverse complement strand
ATATTAATCTGCAGCATCAAACAAACGTCATTTTCTCAGACACCTCAGACTTATGAAACACACTGAACCATATCACACTGCGGTCGAAGTGGTCCGCAAATTGCGCGACGCGGGCTTTCAGGCTCTCTGGGCGGGAGGTTGTGTTCGAGATCTGCTGTTGAATAAAGAACCCAAGGATTATGATGTTGCTACAAATGCCCTGCCGGAACAAGTGCGAAACTTATTTGGAAAACGACACACGCTCGCAGTGGGAGCCAGCTTTGGCGTCATTATCGTCCGTGGCCCGCAGCCGGACTCTGATGTCGAAGTAGCCACTTTTCGCAGCGAAGGCCCTTACCTTGATGGACGCCGCCCCGAACATGTGAAGTTCACTACAGCCGAAGAGGATGCTCATCGGCGCGATTTCACCATTAACGGCATGTTTTACGACCCGATCAACGAATCGATCTATGATTACGTGGGAGGAAAATCTGACCTGAATCAGCAACTCATTCGTGCTATTGGCAACCCCCTGAAGCGAATGCAGGAAGATAAATTGCGACTGCTCCGCGCCATTCGATTCGCCTCCACACTTCGGTTTCGCCTGGATGAAATTACGTTTGAGGCAATTCAAGTCATGGCGAGTGAAATCTGTGTCGTGAGCCCCGAACGGATTACCGATGAATTACGAAAAATGCTGATCCATCCCAACCGCAGCCATGCGATTGACCTGGTTCAGAGTTCCGGCCTGTTGAAATCCATTATCCCCGAACTGACTCCTTTGTGGGAAGTTGAAAAACAGCCGATCTGGGATCGGACACTTCAGCGGCTGGAAAAGCTGTCTGCCCCCCATTTCGAAACGGCATTCGCAGCATTACTGCTGGATTTGCCCGGTAAATCCCTCTCCAATCAGCTCGAAGAGGTTCACCAGATCTGCAAACGACTTCGCTTTTCCAACCATGAACTGGACCTCATTTACTGGCTGGTAGAGCACAGAAACAGCCTGCAGCGCGCCTCGACATTTAAGCTTTCGCAACTCAAACGGCTACTGGCACATAAAAACAGCCCTTACCTGTTTGAACTGGTTCGCGTTGATCTGACTTCACAACAACAACCTCTCGACGACCTTGAATTTTGCCGCCAGTATCGGGATCATACTCCCATTGAGATATTGAGCCCTCCCCCACTCATCACCGGAAATGATTTGATTGCGTTCGGCATCAAATCGGGCCCTGAGTTCAAAGAGCTGCTCACCCGGATCCGGGATGCCCAGTTGGAAGGCCTGATCCACACTCAGGAAGAGGCGCTGGCGCTTCTCGCCAGATTCCATCAAACATAATCTACTTTTTCCAGAATTAATAACTAGACAGTCCATAAGGTTTATTCATGACAGATTCAGTTCGTATCGGAATTATCGGTGCTGGCGCAGTCTCCGATTACCACCATGTCCCCGGCATCAATCTCGATCCGCGTGCGGAACTGGTTGCCATTTGCGACCCCAACTCAGAACTGCTGGCAAAACGTCAGTCAGATTGGGGAAAAACCAAAACGACAACGAACTATGAAGAAATTGCCAGTGACCCAGAGATCGACGCGGTCATCATCGCCACCCCAAACTTTACGCATCGCGAAATCGCGCTGGCCTGCATTCGGGGCGGAAAACATGTGATGTGTGAAAAACCGTTAGGCTTAAACTATACTGAATCGGCTGAAATGTATCGCGCCGCCCGCGATGCCGACCTGCGCCACATGACGGCCTTCACCTACCGGTTTGCCCCTTCCATGCGGTATGTAAAACATCTGGTGGAATCAGGCGCACTGGGAGTTCCCCGCCATTTCCGCAGCCAGCGGTTTCTCGACTGGCCCGAAACCAGCTGGGGCTGGCGACAAAATAAAAAACTGGCCGGAGCCGGCGACCTGTTTGACATGACCATTCATCGCATTGACTTCGCCCAGGATTTACTCGGGCCCATCAAAAGCATCTGCGGCGCAGTGGCTCAGTTCGTTCCCCGGAATCAGACCGCAGACGGTCAACCCTGCGAACCATCGGAAGTGGATGACTGGTCTTCCCTCATCGGCCAGTTTGAAAACGGTGCCGTCGGTGTCTGGGAAGGCAGTACTTTGATGAAAGGTTATCATAATGATGGTTTTGGCTATGAATGGGCAGAAGTCAATGGTTCCGAAGGCTCAGCCGCCTATCAATTAACTGATCCCAACAACATCCTGATTGGCAAACCAGGAAAAACCATGGAAAAACTGCCTGTTCCGGAAGAATTTCTGGTCATCGAAGGCAGTCCGCGCAAGCCGCATGAGGGTATCCCCAGCACGGTCTTCCGCTACGATTTGGTCTACGAATTTGTATCCGCCATCGTAGAGAAACGGGATGCGATTCCCGGCTTCGATCATGGCGCTTCAGCCCAGCTCGTAGCCGACTCCGTTCTCGAATCGTTCGAGAAGCGGACCTGGATCGACATTCACTGTGACCTGTAAAACTCAGCTTGTGCCCAGATTTACTGTAGCGTCTCCAAGGCCATTTTGGACCGATTATCATAGAACGAGAGACGCTATGGTAAAATGGGATGCGTTCTAGAAGGTCAATTGATAGCGAATCATCCCGGTGGGAGAGATGTCGTAATTCCCAACATCCGATTTGTATTCCAGCTTACGATTGAAGACGTAACCGATTTCAAACTGGCTGATCATGCCATTCGTATGCTTGGTTTCCAGCCCCCCCATCAAACGCAGGTCGCTATAGGTGGCAATATCATCGATGCCTGTCGGGCCACGCCGGATTCCCCAGGAACCGCCACCGAATTCGCCAGCGACATACAGCCAGCGCTCTTTAGCTTCATCCTTTTCAACGCGATAAGTAAATTTCGGTTTGGGGAAAATCAGCTCCAGTCGTGAGCCCTCACTGAACCACATAATCATACCTGCCGCGGGCAATAACATGATGTCTTCCCGGTCCAGATACACGACTCCCATCACAAACTGCTTCGAACGCGAATGCACATAATAGGCCAGACCTTTGCCTGTGATCCGCAGAGAATCGGATGTCACATTTTTGAAATCGCTATAAACACCGGGCGCCACTTCCAGCTCATAGGACCATTGTTCGTTCACTTTGTTAAACCACCGAAAAGCAACCGAGGTATCATAAACCCGCGCCGGCAAATCGGTCGTCACCGGACCATCCAGGTAATGCACGCCAAACCGGGGAGTCGTCGTAAACCCCTCGAATCGGGGAAACTCCGCTGTTTCCGATAAACTCAGACTGAAAATTCCCAGTTCATCCCCAGAACCGGGTAACCAGGAGATTGCCGCCGTGGCACTCTTATGGGCAATGAACGGCACGAAGGTCTCACCGTCGGCGCTCTCATCCCCGGCTTCTTCCCAGGATTGATCATCGTCGAGTAACTGGGGAGGAATTCCCAGAGCTTCCCGGGCCTCAGCGTCTAACACATCGGGAACCTGTGGCGATTGACTGATCTGCTTGATATCAGGGTCGCGTGGCTTGAAAATGGTGCGATGGCGCAGGGGCCTGGATGCATTCGATTCGTCTTCTTCAAGCATCGCAGGCTGACTTTGTGCATGAACCGAAGCTTCGGCCCCACTCCAAAACAGGACACACAAGGCGATAATCAGGAAAACAGCCTGGCGAGACTGAAAAAACATAACGGAATTTTCCCAAAGCTATGACGAGGAGATTTTCAGAAAATGCCCGAAAGATCTCTACATTACTGGTGTGAGACCTGAGACAAAGAGGGGGAGAGTCAACAAAACAGAGAGATGTACAGAGAGGAATATAGTGTGAAATACCAAGGAATTACAAAAGTGTCAACCCGAATTCAAAG
>NZ_CALFPF010000632.1 GCF_937919775.1 uncultured Gimesia sp. | reverse complement strand
AGAATCAATCGATCCTGACTGAAGCCGCGGGGTCTGGAAATAACATATTTACCGTAAGGTGTTTATTTTCAGAAACTTATGGCATTCAGACCTATGATTCCAGATAGGTTTTCAAGGCCTCTTTCCAGTCAGGGAAAGCAAAGCCTGTGGTCGCCTTGAGCTTTGAACAGTCCAACACGCTAAAGCGGGGGCGTTCTGCTGCGGCATGATACTGTTCGGTCGAGATGGCGTTTAATTTGACGTCCATTCCCGCGAGTTCGAAGATCGTCCGTGCAAATTCGAACCAGGTCGTCTGCCCTTGACTGGTGGCGTGATACAGTCCGAAGCGGTCTGTCTGAATCAGACGAGTGATCGCTGTCGAGAGATCGCGTGTGGAAGTGGGGGTGCAATGCTGATCGTTGATGATGGAAAGTTCATCGCGTTCCTTGCCGAGACGCAGCATGGTTTCCACAAAGTTTCCATTCCCCGTTTTGCCGGCTTTCCCATAGAGACCGCATGTGCGCACGACATAATGTTGGGGGCAGATCGCACGGACAAAGTATTCTCCTGCCAGCTTGCTCTGTCCGTAAGCGCTCAGCGGGCCCGGCGCGTCATGTTCACCGTAAGCCGACTGACGCGCCGCTTCCAGACCAAACACGTAGTCGGTGCTGATCTGCATCAATCGGATATTTTTCTGGTGACAATACATCGCCAGATTGCGTGGTCCGAATGTATTGATGGTGAAGGCTGCTTCGGGCGCTGATTCAGCCAGATCGACTTTATTGTAAGCGGCGGTATTGATGACCAGCTCAGGGGCATTGTCGTCAAGCGCTGTTTCGATGCTGGCTGCCTCCTCAATCGAAATCTGCTGATGGGTCAGGCCTGTCAGCTGATGTCCGTCTGCAGAGAGGCTCGACATCAGATCGTGTCCCAGTTGTCCCTGAGAGCCGATTACTGTGATTCGCATTTTAAAAGCAGCCTTTGATGAAACATAATTGACTCAATCGCATAATCGTAACGGATGGATCTGTACCCAGATCGTTTCAAAATGGTTTTCGGCTTACTGCCTCTCATCAACGGGCGCAGGTGAAAGTGGAGCAACGAAGTGAACCTGTTTGACGATTTCCTTGAATCCCAGTGATGTGTAAAGGTGGTTGCCAACCGCATTCTGTTCCAGAGTTTCGATTTTCGCAAGCGAAAGATTGAGCCGTCGAAAATGATCCAGCGCATATTCGAGGAGTTTGCGTCCCATGCCCTGTCCGCGGTATTCGGGAACAAACGCCAGATTGGGGATATAGCCGATCCCCGCATCCGGGTCGTGCCAGGTCGAAATATAACCTGCAATCCGGCCTTCCACTTCTGCGACGAAAATTCCCTCCGGTTCCCGTCGAGCATCGGTTGCGACATGGCCGGCTTTACGCCATTTCCAGTCGTGACCGTTGATGACGCCATATTCCCGCTCGATTCCCTCATCAATCGAAACGCCTTGAAAGGCTTCCACGGTGATTTCTTTCAGAATATCCAAGTCTTCAGGTTGGTAAGGGCGAATTTTCATGGGAATCATCAAGCGGGATTGCCGGGCCAAAACAGCGGGTAAGACTGACGAGAGAACCTGATGTATGCTATGATGTTTGAATGAAAAATTAAAGGTGACAGAGATAAACCTTTTAAAGAGAGTCGATCTCACTTAAGATCAGCGAAAACTGACAGGGACAGTGGATGGCAGAATCACCGATATACACAGCAGAACAATTTTTAGAAGCCCGGGATGAACTGCCGGATGCAGGTCGTTGGATGGAACTGGTGGAGGGAAAGATCGTCAACCTGGATCCTCCCGATATCGAGCATGGCACGATCGTGCTTAACATTTCAAAAGTACTCGCTGTCTATTTGCACCAGGTGGATCAAGGGTATGCCTGTTTCGAACTGGGGCTGCTGGTAAAACGGAATCCTGATACGATTCGTTTTCCGCCGGTCAGTATGTTTAACAGTGGCGTCCGGTTTGAAGAGACCGACAAAGTCCTCTCCGAACGGAAGCCGACTGCGATTATCGAGATCGCCTCGACCAATCCCCGGCGTCAAATCATGAATGACCATGTCAGGGATTATGTTGACTGGGGTGTCGAACTAATCTGGGTCATTGATCCTCATGTTCAGGAAGTTCTCGAATATCTTCCCGGCGAGGGGAGTGAGGTGATTGATGTGAATGGGAAAATCACCGGCGGTAAAGTGCTGCCTGGATTTTCCATGCAGGTGAAAGACTTATTTGCGGAACCGGTCTGGTGGTAAAGTATCAATTTGTTTGTCAATCATAGTTAATTAAGTTCATCACATCCTGGCTGAGAATCAGCGGCTCCTTCCGGTCGCCTGTGATGAGAAAACATCAAGGAAAGTTTAAGGATGTCAGCGACACATTATGACGTGGCAGTGATTGGTACCGGCCCCGGCGGAGAAGGGGCGGCGATGCAGGCCATCAAACAGGGCAAATCGGTCATCTCAATCGAGAAGTTCTATGAGATTGGTGGTAGCTGCACACATAAGGGAACCATTCCCAGTAAAGCGCTGCGATATTCCATTCTGCAAATGTCCGAAATCAATAACTACATGCGCCAGATGGGGCGTTCCGGTATGGTGTTTGACCTGGAATTTCCGGAATTGCGGAAGACGGCGGCTTCAGTGATTCAGAAACAGGTGAGCATGCGGCGTACGTTCTATGAGCGTAATGGCGTGGAACTGGTGGAAGGGGTAGCCCGGTTTATGGACCCGCATCGGATCCACATCGATACGCCGAATGGTCTGACGGAAGAGGTTACCTTTGATTATGCCATCATTGCCACGGGATCACGTCCTTATCGACCTGATAATGTCGACTTCAGCCATCCCCGCATTTTCTGCAGCGATACGATTCTGGATCTGGAATTCACGCCACGCTCCATCACCGTCTACGGCGCCGGTGTCGTGGGCTGTGAGTATGCCTCCATGTTGCGCATGATGGGCACGAAGGTCAACCTGGTAAATACCCGCAGTTCGCTGTTGGATTTTCTGGATGATGAAATCAGCGATGCCTTGAGTTACCATATGCGTGAAAGTGGGGTTTTGCTGCGACATTGTGAGCATTATGAATCAATCGATGGAACTGACGATGGTGTGATTATTTCACTCCAGTCCGGTAAGAAACTGAAAACCGATATCCTGCTGTTTGCCGCAGGTCGCGCCGGAAATACGGAACATCTGGGACTGGAAACATTGGAGATTCAACCCGATTCGCGCGGACTGCTCGAAGTGAATGACGATTTTCAAACCACGCAGCCGCATATCTACGCAGTCGGGGATATCATCGGTTATCCGTCACTCGCCAGTGCCGCCTATGTGCAGGGACGTTATGCCGCCAGTCATCTGGATAATGGAGAATGCGAGCGGGCCTTGATTCGTGATATTCCGACGGGAATTTATACCAGCCCGGAGATCAGTTCTCTCGGCAAGACGGAAAAGGAATTGACGGAAGCCAAAATTCCGTATGAAGTCGGCCACTCGATGTTCAAGCATCTGGCCCGCGCGCAGATCATGAACTGCCCGATCGGCATGCTCAAGCTGTTGTTTCATCGTGATACCCTGGAAATTCTGGGTATTCATTGTTTTGGGCCGAACGCTTCCGAAATTATTCACATTGGTCAGGCAATCATGTCACAACCCGGCACGGCGAATACACTGTTGTATTTTATCAATACCACCTTCAATTATCCCACGATGGCAGAAGCCTATCGTGTGGCTGCTTTGAACGGGTATAATCGTCTGTTTTAAACTGACACACTCCATGCAATGACAGGGGAATCTGATGAGTCGCTCGATTATTGGAATACTGTTTTTGATTCTGGTAGCGTTTCCCCCCGGGGCAGAAGTTTTCGCCGCGGAAACTTCACAGCCGAATGTGCTGTTCATTGCCGTTGATGATTTGAATGACTGGATCGGTTGTCTGGGCGGACATCCGGATTGTAAAACGCCTAACATCGACCGGCTGGCGTCGCGGGGTGTGTTGTTTACAAACGCGCATTGTGCGGCTCCTGCCTGCAATCCTTCGCGGGCCGCTTTGATGACGGGCATTCGTCCTTCGAGTTCCGGCGTCTATTTAAATTCGCAGCCCTGGCGACCGGTGATGCCGGATGCGGTAACATTGCCTCAGCATTTTCGCAATCACGGTTATCAGGCGATAGGCTCGGGGAAAATCTTTCACGGCGGGTACAACGATCTCAGCTCGTGGGACGATTATCTGAAACAGACGGGCGACCCCAAGCCGACGCCTGCCGTATTGAATGATCCGCACAGCCGCGCAGGATCGATCATCTGGGGTGTGCTCGATGTCGAAGATCGGGAAATGAGCGATTACAAGATGGCCAATTATGCCATCGATTATCTCGGCAAGAAACATGAGAAACCCTTCTTCCTGGCGTGCGGCATTTATCGGCCGCATATGCCCTGGCAGGTGCCTCGTAAATATTATGACATGTATCCGCTCGACAAGATTCAGCTTCCCAAGGTGCTGGAAAACGATCTGGATGATATTCCCAAGGCCGGCGTGCGGATGGCGAAACCGGGCGGCGATCATGCCAATATTCTGAAAACCGATAACTGGCGCCAATCGGTGCAGGCCTATCTGGCGAGTATTGCTTTTGCCGATGTGCAGGTGGGGCGGGTGCTGGATGCGCTGGATGCCAGTCCCTATGCGAAAAATACGATTGTGGTGTTATGGGGCGATCATGGCTGGCACCTGGGTGAGAAACATCATTGGCGCAAATTTTCGCTCTGGGAAGAAGCGACACGTGCGCCGCTGATGATGGTGGTGCCCGGCGTCACCGAAGCGGGTTCCCGTTGTAATCAGGCCGTCGATTTCATGAATATTTACCCGACGCTTTGTGAGTTGTGTTCGCTTCCGGTTGGGAAACATCTGGATGGCATCAGTCTGACACCTTTAATGAAAGATCCAGCTACAACCTGGGACCGCCCGGCTTTGACGACGCACGGCCGTCTGAATCATGCGGTGCGGAGCAACCAGTATCGTCTGATTCGCTATCAGGACGGCAGTGAAGAGCTGTATGATCACAGCAACGATCCGCTGGAGTGGAAAAATCTGGCAGACAACCCGAAGCACGCAGAAGTGAAACAGCAGCTTGCCAAGTGGTTCCCTGAGAAAAATGCACCTGACGCGCCGCACGATGAGCCCCGCGGCGGCAAACAGAAGCAGAAAAAGAAACAACAGGGCAAGGGTAAGAACAAAAAGAACGCTGCAAAGCAGTAGCAGCGTTCTTTTGAACTCGAAATAACAAGCCTCGCAGCGAAACAGACGCACTGTCTTCGAGACCTGGGGAAAATTACTCTTTTTTCTTGCCGCGGTTTTTTTCGATTAGAGCGGCCAGTTCGTCGACAGTAACGATGGCGTCTTTATTCTGGTCCGCCTGGAAGAAGAGGGGGAGTTCGACTAATGGAACTTCAGCCTGTTCCAGTTGGCCGTTGGAATTCTTATCGCGGCGGCGTACCAGCCGAAAGGCGACTGTTTTGAACTGGTCTTCGGGAGTCGCTTCTTCTTTGGGAATCGCGACGTTGAAATAACCGATCATCATTTCATTCCAGGTCTGATCGCCCCAGGAAACGGATTCGTTCGGATTGGGGTTCGAGAGATTGCTGTCGGAATTGTTGTAGTGAGCGACACAGTGAATGTAATCGCCGATTTCGATAGGAATCGGTTTTTCGATGCCGTAAGCCGTCTGCCAGTTGAAATCGAAGGCGGGCACATCAATTAAGATTTCTCCCGGCTGATCCGGTTTTTTTCTCAATTCGTAACGGAACGATTTGCCACGCAAATGCATGTGTGGCATATAGCTCAACAGCAGGGCCTTGCGATCATTGGGGGGGGAAGTGGCTTCAATTTTGAAATTGTCGTCGTTCGCATCGATCTTAATCCGACGGCGGACAAAGTCTTCATTGATGACCTGCGCCGTCACAACCTGATGCGTGACCTTTGATTCCTCGGTAAAGACCAGCCCCACTTTACTGCGGTCCTGCTGCTCGGTGCCGATAGGAGTGTAATGCATCTGGAATACCAGTTTGGAACCCGCGGGAATTTTCTTGGCCATCCCGGGATGCAGCATGACTTCGCGTGAACCGGGTACATAACCGACGAGAAACTGATCCCCCTCGCCGAAGACACGGACCCGTTTTCCCTCTGGAGGACGGGCGAAGACCAGAATGTGATGCACGACAGCCCGATTGCCGGGCAGGGCTTCTGCACCGGTGATCCATTTATCTTCCGTAAAGCCGGGATCGACTGTGAAATACTGATATTTCACGCCCCGTTTTCCGGCTTGCGCGGGAACCGTGAAAGGTTTGTCATCCATGTAAAAGACGGCGTCCGGCTTTTGCGGCAGTTTCCAGCCGGTGACATAGGTCTGCGGTGCCGGCAGATCTTTGGGATCGCCTTCCGGAGCACCATGTTCGACCCATTGAAAGATCAGCTCTTTTTCTTCTTTGCTCAGACTGCGATCATTGGCAAATTTTCCATGCGCAGGATCGGCGTGCCAGGGGGGCATTCTCTGATCGCGGACGACTTCGGCAATCGTTTCCGCCCAGCCGGCGACTTCCTGATATTCGTTGAGCGCGAAGGGAGCGATTTCTCCTTCGCGGTGACATTCGACACAATGTTTCTGAAAGAGGCGGGATATCTGATTAGAGTAAGTCACCGTGCTTTGGGAATCCGGTTCCCGCAGGCGACCGATAAAACAGCCGACCGGTTTTGTTGAGGCAAGACTGACCGGTTTCTTCGCCAGCAGTTCCGTCAGGGCGACTTTCAGATCTTCCCGGCTGGGTTCATCTTTGAGATAACCGACGCCGTACTGGTCATCCACGCGACCGTGATAACGGATTGTTCCTGCCTGATCGAGGATGAAGACTTCGGGGGTCCGTTTGGCACCGATTTGATCTGCGACATGATTGCCGGCGTCTTTGAGAACCGGGAACGTGATTTCGTGCTTCTTCGCATAAGCGGCGATCTCGGTCAGGGAATCCTGCTGATTGGACATGATCGCATAAAAGGAGACCCCCTGAGATCCAAATTCATCGGCAAGTTTTTGCAGGCGACCGCCATACAGTTTAGCCAGCGGGCATTCCGTTCCCAGAAAGGCGATGACGGCGAACTGTTGCTCTTTCTGATCCTGCAGTTGAACGGTTTTTCCTCGAAAATCCTTGAGGCTGAAATTCTCTACTTTTTTCCCGATGAGGGGGTCGGTCGATTCGGCGAATACCGAAGACGTACACAGGCAGACGGACAGGAATCCCGGGATTAGATAATAGAAGCGTTGCATTCGACCTTGAACTCCCCTGTCAACTCATATTTAATGATGGGCGCTGATTCTGTAAGAAAACCGTTTTAATCATCTAACCCGAATTCGGGTTGAGGGTAGCGTTTTTGAGAACGATGCGATCCAATTCCTCTCAGGAAAGGGATCGCGTCGGTCTAATCAAAGACGCTCCAGAGGTAGATACCTCTCTGAATGCGATTCTGTTTCAGAAATCAGAAAAGAATTGAAGCCGGTTCATTATACATGCGAACAGAAGCAGGGTAAATATCAGTGATCGTCGGATTGGGAACAGATATTGTCGAGATTTCGCGTATCGGTCAAATGATCGAGCGGCATGGAGATACGTTTCTCAATCGCGTGTTTACGGAAAATGAAAATGCCTATTGCGGCTCCAAGAAGCATAAAGAGCAGCATTACGCCGGTCGCTGGGCAGCCAAAGAAGCCGTGATGAAGACATTAGGTACCGGCTTCATTAAAGGGATTGGCTGGAAGGAAATCGAAATCATCAATTTAAAAAGCGGCAAGCCGACGGTTGTAATCTCAGGGGGAGTGGAGACACACGCCGCAGAGATGGGCATACAGGAAATTCTGATTACGATTTCTCACAGCCGCGAATTTGCAACCGCGACGGCGATTGCCCTGGGAAACCCTCAGTAAAATTTCAGAGCAGGTTTCCGAAATCAACGCGCCTTAAATCTGTTCGGGATCCAGAATTTTTTCGATCAGAGGCAATTCATGGCGTTGCAGGTGATCGAGCAGCGTGGCTGGCGTTTCATCGGCGATGATCAGATCCCGATATTTGGGTTTGATGAATTCGGATTCGATGCAATGTTCGACCATGTTCAACAGCGGGTCATAAAAACCGGCGGTATTCAGCAGACCCATTGGTTTGGCATAAATCCCCAACTGCACCCAGGAAACGACTTCAAACAGTTCTTCCAGAGTCCCGAAACCGCCGGGCATCGCGATGAAAGCGTCCGCGTATTCCGACATTTTTGCCTTGCGGGTATGCATGTCTTCAACGATGTGCATTTCTGTGACGCCGGGATGAATCAGTTCCCGTGTTGCCAGATTCCGGGGAATGACGCCGATGACCTGCCCGCCGGATTCCAGCACGGCATCCGCAATGACGCCCATCAAGCCGACGCTGCCGCCTCCATACACCAGCGTGATTTTTCGCTGTGCCATCAGGCGGCCCAGTTCAATGGCGGACTGCTGATACTGCGGATCGTTTCCGGATTTTGAACCGCAAAAGACGCAGACACTTTTCAGCGTGCTCATGCTCCCGTTCCATCGGCTGCCTGGTCATTCTCGGACGTGGGTTCCTCACTTACCTGATCACCGGATTTTCCTTCAGAGGCTTTGCCTTTAAAGGTGCCGGGTTTGATCTGAGGACCACGCTGATGCTCTTTTAGAATCGCTTGTAATTGTGTCATATCCATTACTTCGCATTCCAGCAGGTCTCGAGTGAGATGTTCCAGCAATTCGCGGCGTTCGTCCAGAATTTCATAGGCCGTTTTGGCACATTGATCGATGATCCGTCTGATCTCCAGATCAATCTCCCGCAGCGTGTTTTCACTGTGAACGCTTTCGGACGGACTTTGCGAGTCTCCCAGGAACGGGGACCTGCGCGTTTCGCTGTAATGGACGCGGCCTAATTTGGGGCTCATGCCGAACTCGGTGACCATGCGGCGGGCCAGATCGGTGGCACGTTGCAAATCGTTCTGGGCACCGGTGGATGTTTCCCTGTAAATAATTTCTTCGGCGGCAATGCCTCCCAGCAGCACGCAGATCCGGCTTTCCAGCTCACTTTGCGTGACCAGTTGTTTTTCTTCTTCGGGGCGCTGCATAGTATATCCAAGAGCGCCTAGTCCGCGGGGCACAATCGAAATTTTGTGAACCGGATCGACGTTGGGTAACGAACAGGCAACCAGAGCATGGCCACATTCGTG
Source organism: uncultured Gimesia sp. (assembly GCF_937919775.1). GTDB lineage: Bacteria > Planctomycetota > Planctomycetia > Planctomycetales > Planctomycetaceae > Gimesia. Next base: position 1,564 of record NZ_CALFPF010000632.1, on the reverse strand, counting down.
ATAGGCCACGCGACTTTTTTCATCTTCGTGAATCAGCCGGGTTGATTTTTCCAAACCGGCGACGACCCGCTCGACACCTTCTTCGCATTCGTGCATCGAGACGGCGGTTTTGTTATTGCGCGCGGCGAGCAGGGCAGCTTCGTTGATCAGGTTCGCCAGATCGGCGCCCACAAATCCGGGAGTAATTTTGGCAATGTGCTGCAGATTGACCGATTCATCCATTTTGATTTTGGCGCTGTGGACCTTGAGGATCGCTTCGCGGCCTCGCACGTCAGGGCGATCGACGAGTACGTGACGGTCAAAACGACCGGGACGCATTAACGCGGGGTCCAGTGTTTCCGGACGGTTGGTGGCTCCCATGACGATCACGCTCTGGTCCGAACCGAAACCATCCATTTCAACGAGCAGTGCATTGAGTGTCTGCTCCCGTTCATCGTGGCCGCCGGGCATTCCGCTGCCGCGGGTTTTGCCGAGTGCGTCCAGTTCGTCAATAAAAATAATCGCCGGTGATTTCTGGGCGGCCTGCTGGAACATGTCCCGCACGCGTGCGGCACCCACGCCGACAAACATTTCGACAAAGTCAGAACCCGACAGTCCGTAAAAAGGAACTCCCGCTTCGCCGGCGACGGCTTTGGCGAGCATCGTTTTACCGGTTCCCGGAGGGCCTACCAGTAACACTCCCTTGGGAATGCGACCGCCGAGTGCCTGATACTTGGCCGGCGTTTTCAAAAACTCAACAATTTCGCGCAGCTCTTCGACGGCTTCATCGATGCCCGCGACATCGTTGAAGGTAACTTCGATGTCTTCCTGGGCATACATCTTGCCACGGCTGCGACCGAATGACATCGGCGAACCGGCGCCTCCCATCCGGCGAAACAGATAAATCACAAAAATCAACAGCACAATCGGGAAGAACAGGACGGCGATCAGCGATTCCCATTCCGAAGGACGACTTTCAGAATCGACGATGATATCTTTGCTTTCCAGTTTCGATTGCAGTTGCGCGAGACGCTCGGAGGAAAAACCGTAAACCGGGATATAAAATTTCCGGGTGGTATCGGGAAGCGCGCTTTTTTCCGGCGTTTCCGGTTTGGGTTGATCCTGAAAAACAATATAATCCCTGCCAAATTTCAGATCATGCACGTTGGTCTTATTATACTTGCCGTCATCGACGCCTTTGACGAAGTCGCCAAATACGATTTTATCGCCGCGCGTATTATTCGAGACGATCGAGAGGGTAATCACCAGAATCAGCCCGCCCACAACCAGATACCATAAGACATTGCTTTTGGGCCCTTTGGGTTCAGGTCGGCGACTATCACCTTTGGGAGATTGCTCAGGTAAGGAAGGACGTTCTTTGCGGTTCTGCTGATCGGGATCCGGAGTAGGCATAGGGAATTATCTTTTCAGAGGAGTGCGCAATTCTGATCGTTTAAAATTAAATACGCACGGAACATAAAGTCATGTAGAGTTGTTTTTGACAAGAATCCAAGTCTGAGAAGAGGGATCTTAGCTCAGAATGCATCTTATCCTTATTGATAATGTATGTCGTATCGGCGAAGGG
>NZ_CALFPF010000631.1 GCF_937919775.1 uncultured Gimesia sp. | reverse complement strand
CTGTGCCTCGTCGGTGCGGCCCAGACGCCTGCAAAAGTCGGCTCGGGCGGCATGAGCCAGATGATACTCCGCCAGATCACCACGCGCTAATATTGTATCGATCAATTCCAGACCGACCGCAGCACCATCGCGCATCGCAATTGCAACCGCACGGTTCAGCTCGATAATTGGTGACGGATTGGCCTGGAACAGCAGATCATACCATGACACAATCCGCGACCAGTCTGTATTTTCTGACGTGCGAGCCGTCGCATGAACTGCAGCAATCGCCGCCTGAATGGTGTAACTGCCCACTTCCCCCCCGGCAATCGCACGCGCAACCAGTGCTGCTCCTTCGCTGATTTGGTATTGATCCCAAAGCTCCCGGTCCTGATCTTCCAGCAATATCAATTCGCCATCCGAAGTAGCCCGCGCCTCTCTCCGCGATTCATGCAACAACATCAGTGCCAGGAGTCCGATCGCTTCTGGGTCGTCGAGCAGTTCAACCAGCAGACGCCCCAGCCTGATTGCTTCTTCGGACAGATCCTGTCGCGTCAGCGAGTCACCCGAAGATGTCGAATAACCTTCATTAAACACAAGGTAAATCACACTCAGAACGGCATCGAGTCGCTCCGGAAGATCGGCTCGTGACGGCAGGGCATAAGGAATACGTGCTTCCCGAATCTTCGACTTACCGCGCACGATCCGCTGTGCCATTGTGGAGGGCGATGTCAGAAACGCACTGGCAATTTCCTCGGTCGTCAAACCGCAGACCTCACGCAGCGTCAGCGGAATCTGAATATCGGGAGCAATGGCGGGGTGACAACAGGTAAAAATCAGCCTCAGACGATCATCTTCGACCTCACTGTCAGACTTATCGGCATTCGCATCCGCAATTTCCTCAAGTCGCTTTGCCAGTTCATTCTGCGATCCATCAAAACGAGTACGACGACGAATCGTATCAATTGCCTTGAAACGACCGGTGGAAACCAGCCAGGAGCGTGGATTCCGGGGAATGCCCTCATGCTGCCATTGCTCTACTGCGGCCGTGAAAGCCTCATGCATTGCTTCCTCAGCCAGATCGAAATCGCCCAGCAACCGTACGAGCGTAGCAAATACCCGACGTGACTCATCACGATAGATTTCGTCAACCTGCTGTCGAACCTGCTCTGGGGAACTTTCACTCATCCGGTTGTTTCCGTATTGATTTGCCTCTCGATTCCGCGCCCCTGCCACATCGATACAGGTTCTCTTTTTATACACTAGAAAAACGAAAGAGGCAAATTCATCACCCAGAGAGATCTGCAGAACCGGTTAAGACTCACGACAAATCAATTTGTCTTGACAATTTTGCTCAAGATCGGATGATTGTCGCGGATGTGATAAGAAAGTGCTTTGCGGGCAGAACGCCAGTCTTTTTTGATCAGCGCATTCAGAATGGATTGATGCTGACGCACCGTCTCAATCGCCGTCTCCCGGTCGTGATCTTCCCAGTCGAACAGGATGTCGTAATACCTGCCCTGCCGCTGGAAAAAGTCCTGGATGTAATAGTTCCCTGCTTTCTCGATAATATATTCGTGCAAGGAATTATCGATCAATACACGATCCGTATCGGCTTCAGGAACCACATTCCCGTTCAGAATTCTCCGCAGATCTTCTTCAATCAGATGAGATTTCGATAGATCGAGCGCCTTCAATTCGAGTAGTTCGCGCACTTCAAGAAACGCCTGCATGTCTTCCTGGCGAAACGGCCTGAGTCTCCAGCCACGACGGGGAATATGATCCAATATTCCTGTTCCCGCCAGACGATTTAATATGATCCGTAGCGAAGAACGGCTGATCTGATATTTCCGGGCCGTCACTTCTTCGCGGATATCAACCGGTTCCCCCTTTAAGCTCAGTTTCACGAAATCATGCGTGATCACCTCAAACATGTCAGCCGGAGGTTCTGGTAAAACGGACTTTTTTCCTCGCTTGAGCGGTTTGACCTGGTCCGCATTTAAAACCAGTCTGCGATTTGCTCCTTTGTGCAACAAGCCTTCTTCCACCAGTTCGGCCAGCGCCAGTCGCACGGGAGAAAAGCTGACCTGATAATGCTCGGCCAACGATTCCAATGTCAGTTGAGCAGGCAATTCCTGCCCGCTCCGCATCCGCACTTCCAAATCATTCTTAATATAGTTCTTGAGTGACATTGTTCGATTCTGAGATCATCTGCAAAGCGGCAAATTTTATTCGAGATCAAATTTTATAAGAGGCCTGCAAACAAATATGATTCTATACCAGCCTCTGTCTCAGTTTACAGTTCATCACAGCCGCTTGAAAGCCACTGCCTGTTTGAAATGAAAGAAAGCCCCCGCTCCTGATTCTCATAAAAGAGTCTCTCGATTCGACACACTATATTTACGTCCTGTATTTCACCAAAAAAGCCCCTTGCAATCCACTCAGGAAACAAGGGGCCTGTGAAAAAACAGTTTTCATCACTGGAGTAGTATTAGATTGATCCCGCTTTAAACGCCCAGTTCATTCCAGGGGCCTGTAATCGCAAAGGTCACGCCGGGATGCTGAATGTTGACGAAGAGCCATTTTCCATCCGGAGAGAAACAGGCACCCGCCCATTCGCCGCCCGTAAAATCGCCTTCCAGATCGTTGTATTGTCCCTTTTTGAGGTGAATATTATTGATGGCGATCGTTTTCAGCAGCCCTTTGCGACTCAGTGCATGCAGCCGCAGCGGTTTCAGGTCGGCGTCTTCACACAAAATCAGCCCTCCCCTCGGACTCACTGTCAAATTGTCCGGGCTGTCCAGAACATCGTGACCCGGCGATTGAAACACGAGTTGCAAAGTCTGGTCTTTGGGAGAGAATGACCAGACCTGACCCAGTTGCAATTCGCCGCCATCGGTGCAGTTGAAATAAACCACGCCATCGCCGTACCAGCAGCCTTCAAGGCGGCCAAATGTGGTGGCCCCTTTTTGCTTACCTTGAGAATACACACCAAGCCCGTCATCAGTGCCCGGAGTGTGACGTCGAACCGGATCTTCAATATCGACCCATTCTGCAGCATAACGCACGCCGCGTATCGCTCCGGTTCTCAGATCATTCTGCCCTTTGACCTTGAGCATTTGCAGCCCTCCCCCTTTCGTGAGAACATCACGCTCATTGGGGAGAAAGCGGTAGAAACCAGCTGTATCACGGTCTTCAGTTTCATAGATGATTCCATCGCGCGGATCAATGGCCAGCGCTTCATGCACGAATCGCCCTAATGCTTCCAGAGGTTGCAGCGAAGCGTTTCCTTCCGACGGAACTTCAAACACCCAACCATGATGTTTTTCATGCGGGTAATGAATGCCCTTAAAACTTTCATTCGGGCCGATCACGGTCTCTTCACACGACAACCAGGTTCCCCAGGGGGTTGGTCCGCCGGCACAGTTCTGTACCGTTCCGGAAAGACTGGTCCAGCTTTTCAGCCATTTTCCCGTTTTCAAATCAAACTGCAGATTGGCACAACCGCCGCCGGCTTTTTGGTCATACGTGATTGCTTCCGGCCCGAAGCTTTTTGAGCCACGAATCTCATGGTTTCGGCACAGGGTGACCACATCTCCATTCTGAGCAATGACCCCCATCCCGTCATGTCCCTCAGGAGTAATCACTCCATCCGACATCATATCTCCCACCCAGCCGAAAGACTGATACTGAAAACCATCCGGAAGCCTCAATAAAGGAAGCCCGGTCGTCTCATCTAACACTGGTTTGAGTTCGGAATAACTTTTTTCAACCCCATTCGCAGCGGCTGACATGAGAAAACGGGAAAACACGGTTCCGGCCGCAGGAGCCGTAATTGCTGTCTTTAAAAAATGACGCCGCGAGGATGATGTACGCACGATTCCCTCTGTATTAACTTAGACATCTGTGGAATTCCCGGTTTTCGTTCATTGAACCAAATCAATGCCTGGATTGAATTTCTGGAATAATACAGCGATTT
>NZ_CALFPF010000630.1 GCF_937919775.1 uncultured Gimesia sp. | reverse complement strand
TGCAAACCAGTCTGCAGCCTGCGCCCCCTTCACAAGTTGATTCCGAACATGCGGCAATCTGGTTGAAACGTAACGACGGTACAAATCAATTACAGTTGTGCGAAGTTACTCTGCCGAATAATTCGGAACAGGAACTCTGGCTGATCAACGATATTACCGCGCACAGGCAGAACGAACGGTTGCTGCGTTTGCTTTCCAATGCGACGAGTGGTGTCACCGGTGGTGAGTTTTATAAACGACTGGTGAAAGAGTTGGCCGAGGCGTTGAAACTGAAATGCGTGTTTCTGGTTCAGCATCGGCTTGGTGATCAGGATGCGATAAAGTGCCAGACCATTGGTGCCTGTATTGACGGTGAATTAATTGCTGATTTCGAGTACGAAATTTCCGGTTCCCCATGTGAAGATGCCATCGGACATGATTCCCTCGCTATCCACAGTGCTGTCGCGCAAAAATATCCCCAGGATCAGTTCTTAACCAGGCATCAAATTGAGTCGTATTTCAGTCTGCCCGTAATAAATCGGAAGGGGGAGGTTCAGGGGCAACTGGTTCTGCTGGGTGACCGGCCGATTTATGAGAACCTCTGCGAAATACCAGCCATTAAAAACTATACGTTTCGGGCGGCGACAGAATTAAGTCGGGAGCAGGCTGAGCAGAAATTACAGGAAAGTGAACTGCGGATCACAATGGCTGCCCGTGGTTCCGAGATGGGTTTTTGGGATTACGACCTTGTCACAGGAAAAGTCAAATATGATGACCAATGGTATTCCATGCTGGGATATGACCCGGGAGAATTTTCTGCCACATTTGAGGCCTGGGAGAAGCTGGTACACCCTGACGATTTATCATCCACGTTGAAACTGCTGGATGATTATATTGCCGGCAGAGTCACTTCGTATGAAGCCGAAATTCGGATGAAGCAAAAAGACGGTTCCTGGAAGTGGATCTTAACGCGAGGCAAGTTTTCGGCTTTCAGTCCGCAGGCTGTTCCCTTGCAACTGATTGGTACCCACCTTGATATTGATGATCTAAAACGCTCTCAACAGAATCGCCTGGAGAACGAGGCACGTTTGAGAATCATCATGGATCAGATTCCTGCCATTCTCTGGACGACGGATTGTCATAACAAATATACGTCTCTCGTCGGCGCTGGTTTGAATCAACTGGGGATTCAACCTTATGAAACAGTAGGCCGGGCGATTAATGATTTTCATCATTACCAGGATGTTTCAGAAAATATGACAGCGATGCATGAGCGGACGTTAAAGGGAGAATCGGTCCGGTTTGAGCAGCAATTGCAAAATACGATTCTGGATATTCATATTGAGCCTTTGAAGAATTCGAACGATGAAATTATCGGCTGTATCGGTCTGGCGATTGATGTGACGGCGCGCAAAAAAACGATCGAACAGTTGAATCGGCAACGAATCTTATTGCAAACCATCTTCCATTCCGTAACCGATGTGATGATTGTGACAGATCGCAGCCACAATATCGTCATGTGTAATGAATCGATTCAGATTCATTTTCGCTGTCAGGAGGCAGATCTCCTGGGGAGACCGATTCGGGAGCTGATCACCGCCGGTGATCAGTTTGACGATGAATTTCTGCGAGTCTCGTACCCGAACACCCGTGTATTGAAACCGTTCATTGTGGAATATTTAAGAGCTGATGGGTCTCAGTTTCAGGGCGAGACCATTGTGACTCCGTTACGGCGTCCTGATAGTCAGATCACAGGGTATATTCAGGTGATTCGCGATATTACCGACCGGATTCAGATTGAAGAAGAAAAAGAACAATTGCACGCTCAGATGTTGCATGCCCAGAAACTGGAGAGTCTCGGTATTCTGGCAGGTGGAGTTGCCCATGATTTCAACAATTTGCTACTGGCGATTCTGGGAAATACCAATCTGGCGATCCTGGAATTAGACGACGATTCACCGGCCATTCAGAACGTGAAAAATATTGAAATCGCTGCCCGGCACGCTGCGAAGATCTGTGAACGACTGCTGGCGTATTCCGGCAGACGGACTTATGCTTCCAGTACGTTAAATCTGAATCAGCTGATTCAGGAAACCGTCGAGATATTAAAAACCATCGTCTCTCCCAATGCGCACGTCGAACTGGATCTGTCTGCAGAAAAACTGTTGATTCACGGAGATACCGGCCAGGTGGAACAGGTTGTATTGAATTTACTGACGAATGCTTCTGAAGCAATCCAGAGCCAAAGCGAAGTGGGTCAGATCCACATTCGAACGGGAATTCTGGATCTGAAAGAAGAGGATTGCGGAAACTACTATTTTTGTGAAAATATCAATCCCGGGAAATTTGTCTTCTTTGAAATTGAGGATAACGGGATCGGGATGGATGAAGATTGCCAATTCAGAATGTTCGATCCCTTTTTTACGACCAAATTTACAGGGCGGGGACTCGGCCTGGCAGGCGTTTCCGGGATCATCCGGGGACATCATGGAGGGCTCTACGTGCAATCGGCCGTGAATTGCGGTTCCTGTTTTCGTGTGATTTTGCCCCTGGTATCCGATTCCCCAGAAGACTTAAATACTGACAGCAGTGTCGATACTTTTGTGCCTGCAGAAGCTGGTTCTGTTTTGGTAATCGATGATGACAAAGCGGTCTGCAATGTGGTGCATCACGTTTTACAGCGTTTTGGATTTTCGGTGATAGTGGCTCATTCCGGCAATGAAGGGATCGAAGTATTTGAACAGAATCGCGATTCCATCAGTGCGATTCTGCTCGATATGACAATGCCGGGACTGAGTGGTGTGGAAACTTTCAATTTGCTCAAAACCAGGGGGATTGAGGTTCCGGTGATCATGACCAGCGGTCTGAGTGAAAAGGACATCAGCAGTCAAATGCAGGAATCGGACCGGGTGCTCTTCCTGAAGAAACCCTATAAACCACAAAATTTGACTGCGATGGTCAGCAAAGCCATCTTGCGACATCATAAATCTGATAATTCATCGAGCAATCATTAATGCTGTCTGACCTATTGTAAAAAATTCTGTTTGAGTAATTCTGCATACTGATTAAAAATCAGAGCCATGATCAGAAACAGCGCTGCCACAAAATCTCCTTTCCCGAAATGATCTGCTCTGCCATGTGATCTGACAAATTCGAAAATGGCCCCGGTCGGGCAACCATAGTGGCAGTAAGCCTGGGGGACAAACACTGCAGCCAAAAGGCCGGTCACCGCGATACAAATCGAGGCAATTCCTGCGGAAGTCAGCAGGTAAGCATCAAAGGCTTCCAGTTCCGCCAGATCCACGGGGAGATCTAAAAAAATAATGCAGAGGATCAACCCCAGTAATAATCCCGGAATCCAGCGCAATGCCCTTTTGACGTCGGGTCTGATTTTCCACTTCCGTTTCGCAGGCACAATTCTTCCCAGATATTCCTGAGCAGTTCCCTGCGGGCAAATACTCTGGCAGTAGAGATTTCTCCGGGTTGTCCAGGGAACCAGTAACGCCGCCGCCGCCAGGACGACGAGGCCAGACAGTTGACGCCAGGGAATCGCATACTTCGCCCAGCCTGCAAACAGGGATTCCGCCAGCAGATCGCCGCTGAGAAATCCCAGATAGACGAACACGGTCACTTTAAAAAGATGCCGCAGCCAGTGGTAATGTTTGAGGCGGGTCAATGTGATGAGACAGGCTCCGCCGGCAACCAGAATCAGCAGCGCGTCTTTCAGATGAAACTGGAACGGTTGAACGGTCTGAGCCTTTTGCTGGGAGTGCCGAATACGATGGGTGATCGCATGCGCGATTCCCATGCTGGTCATGGTGGCCCCCGAAACGCCTTCAATCTCTCCCGATTTCAGATCCAGGTCCGCCAGTTCGTCCCACGCATACTGCTTCCACAGGTTCATGAAGTAGCGGTTATTGCGGACATCCGTGACATGCGAAGTCGTGTCACCGCTGCTGCGAATGGACAACCCTGCGATTTTTTCCGTAAACTGATCGAACACAACCAGCGTGTCGGAAGGGCCGCAATAACCAATGATTTCGTCTGAGACGGGAGAGGTGCGAATCGCATAACCGATTGTTTGTTGTCGTTGATCGAGAATGAACAGTCCCATGCGATCCGAGGGATCGACGCGCAGTGCGTGCGCTGCGGGTAGAATCGATTGGACTTCATGTAACTGCAGCGGGGACAGTCCCTGCACCCGCACGCGTACATAATAATCGCGGATCAGCCAGACGATCAGAATCAGAACCGTCAGCCGATAGATTTTCAAAGCCAGAGATCTCAGATGACTCGCCGGCCGGGGGGACGGGCGAGGCAGGGAGACTAGCGGTAACTCTGTCATCCTTCTCTCGTCGAATTAAACAAAGATCGCTTTGCTTTGGTTTATGTGAAATCTCGGAATTTATCGGTCAGAATCAGGCCGTCAGTGGTTCTGGTAAATCTGCAGCGGCGATCATTCCGCCGGCAGCACCTGAATCGCATCCGCATGCACGTTCCCGTCTACGCCGGTATTCGACATGATGACTTCAATCGGCTGATCTTTTTCAAACTGAAATGTTCCCAGCGAAACAAAACCGTTCGGTAATGGAGGTTTGATTCGCTGATTGATTTTCACGGTTTTCGTCTCCTGAGCCGAGCGAATCGTGACGGGCGTATTGGTGGCACGATTTTCATGGTGGCCGTAGGCCAGGCGGACCTCATATTTGCCTGGTTTTTCCACCTGAAACTTAAAGTGAATTTCCGCTTTCGGACCTTTACCGTGGTAAACGTAATGATTGCCGATGTAGCCTTTCAGACCTTCCCCTTTCGTCCAGGTACCAACGAACTGCACATTGTTATTTTCATCGTCGATGACCAGTCCGGGCAGGGTGGCAGGATCGATAAATGCATCGAGAACCGGTGGCAGTGGTTTGGAGTCTTTCGGAATGTAAAATTCACCCGCAATCGTATCACGGCGTTCGATGCCCTGGCGGTTCATCAACTTTTCCAGATCCTGGTAATAATCGGTGTAGACGGCGCGGGGATTACATTTCTTCTCGGTGCAGACGGCGGCCGCCTTGCCGACCACTTCGCCCATCATGCCCCCGGTTTTCATGACTCTCACGGTTCCCAATGCTTCATGCGTTACGCTGACACAGCGGCCCGCCATGAACAGGTTCGGAACGTTGCGGGAATAAAAGCAGCGATAGGGAACCGGATAACCGCGCTTGCGGTCTACGCTTCTGTCGAACACCGCCTGGGAGATGAAAGGGTCTTCCGGGTACTTTTGCATGTATTGCTTTTTGGGATAATGCAAGTCGATGGACCAGGTACTGGGAACACAGCCGTCCGGAAATTCGACTTTGTCAACGATGTCTTTTCTGCGAAGAATCACATCGCCCCGCAGCATGCGGGATTCGCGCGGTCCGCCGATATAGGCCATCCAGGTTAAGACGGCTTTCGCATGTTCGTCTTTCCCGTCTTTATTTTTCATGGCATTCCAGGCGCCATAAACGGCTCGGAAATTCCAGTCGCGCATGGACTCCAGGTCTTTGATGGGGTCTTTGTCGAAGCCGCTTTCCCAGAACCATTCGCCGTGAAAGCGTTTGGGATACGGGAAGTCTTCCATATTCAGATTGAGAGCCCAGTCGACATTCGGGAACGTTTGTGTTTTTTCGGCCTCTTTCCAGGTCCACATATTACTCATGCCCATGTGGCCTTTTTCGTGAGTATAATAGTCGGCTCCGGCCAGATAGCCGATTTCGCCATGCCCCGTGCAGTCGGCAAACAGGGTGCCCAGAAATTCGGTTTGCTTACCGGTTTTGGTATTGAAGGCCGTCACGCTTTGAATGGCGTCCCCCTCTTTTTTGACCGCGTAGGCATGTGTATTCAGGAACAGATCGATATTCTTCTCTGCTTTGACGACCGCTTCTTTGGTCGCATCGCCATACTCTTCATAAGTGCCGGGTGAAGCAGCGGCCGAGTCGGCAAATTCCGCGATGATTTCACCAATGTGAGGATATTTTCCGCGTCGAACCAGACCCTGTGCCCAGACACGCACTTCCGAACTTCCATTCCCGCCGAGGACAGGCCGGTCCTGGACCAGCGCAACTTTACAGCCCATACGCGCAGCCGAGATCGCAGCGCCCATACCTGCATAACCGCCGCCGACGACCACCAGATCATACGGTTTTGTTTTTTCGGGTTGATCGGGAAGTCCCAGCATTCCTTTGCGCCACTGATCCATCGGAGTCAGATCGTTGGGCGGATTGTAGGCCAGATCTTTGGTAAACAGAATCGCGTCGCAACGTCCTTCGAATCCGGTTAAGTCATGCAGCGCGAGTTCCATTTCCGGTTTGGTAATTTCGACCGTGCCGCCATCATGCCAGAACCACTCGGCACTTTTCGTACCGAACGTTTCGTCTAACGGTTTTCCATCAAGCTTCAGTTGAAAGCGTCCGGGAGCGCCGGGGGCTTTCCAGGGAGCGACCCAGTCTTTCGTGCGAACGAAGACATGGTATTTGCCTGTCGCAGGAAATTTGACGGTGGTTTTGGCATCAGCGACCGGTTCACCCAGTCCGTGTGCCAATAGATAAGGAGAGCCCATCAGGTTGATGAACTGTGTGTCGAGTTTCCAGCCTCCCTGCTGATCGAAACTTTCCGCTTCGACCAGGACGCCGTCGGTCGGTTTCGTCTCTGCAAAAACATCAGAGGAAAACAGGGTGATCGATAGCCCTGCAAGAAAGTATAAAATTCGGAATGTGAAACGCATGCGCCCTGACTCCTGTCTTTGATTCGCTGAGTAGATATCATCAATCTTTGAAAACGGAATGAATCCGGTGATTTCTTCAGATATGATTATAAACCCGATGTTGTATCAATTGCAAACAGGGAGATCTTTGATTTCGCGTGTGCTTCGGTTACGCAACGTTGTTAATTAACGGGCATTCTCGCCTAAAAACTGCAGTAATTGTGCATCAGAGACTGCGTCGGGATTCGTCAGGGACTTGCCTTTCAGATCTGCAGGAACCTGTGGCCTTTTGAAGCGGACATAGTCAAAACCGGCGACCAGATCGGGGCGACCGTTCTTAATCACCTGCGAATTTTGTTGCGCGGGCTGCATGCGGGAGGCGGTGCTGTAATCGGTGTAAACTGTCAAGCCGACCTGCAGCTCTTGCGGCATGTCGGTGCGGTGGTAGCGCTGATGAATATTCCAGTTTCCTTCAGGAGTTTTCTTCAACAGAATAAACTCGTTGCCGATGCGTGCAATCTGAATGATGGCAGTGGGAGTGCCGGCATCGGTGACGGCAAGAGTGGAACGGCTGTTGACTGTCGTTTTGACTTCGAATTGATATGAACCCGGCCGATTGGCGGCGCCCAGTGACAGAAAAATATAGTTTTCGCCGCCCGGTTTCCAGGTTTGCGGCGTGACCTCACGGGGCGTTCTGATCATCAGCCCTGCCAGCGAATAGTTGCTGCGCGGCGCGCCGTCGCCACCGCGTCTCGCGACTCGAATGTTTGACGTGACGACAAAATCCCCTTTGACCTGTTTATAGGCAAGAACGCCTCGGTAATCCATATACCAGGTACTGCTGAAGGGGATCATCACCATCCAGCCCGGACGCGTTTTTGCAATATCAAACTTCTCCAGTTGGTCGGCGTTTGTTTTTTCGGTCTGATGGATTCGCAGCCATTGTTTTAACGTGGCGGGATCTTCGAATTCATCACTGAGCGCGCTGATATCATTTTCAGAGGCAGCTCTGTCCTGAGCCAGTATCGTACCTGGAAAACCCCCTGTTCCTAAAAGCAAAACACTCAGACACACCAGGCAGCAAAATTTTGCAGTCAATGAAGAGAACATGGTTTTTTCTTTCTACAGAGATGCGTATGATTTGTTCAGAATTCGGTTTGCGTGAGAACGATCCCAGCGAAATCTCACAATCGATTCGTCAAGTTGTGTTAAATTGCGACAAAAATTTCGAAAAAATTTCACTTTGCCTGAAAATCCGCCTAAGCTGTTGAATCAACTGACTCTAAGGTATAATGCAGAGAGCAATTGTCAGGCGATTATTTCGGAAAGCGGCATTGAATGTCTTCGATCGAAGAGACCGTAACCCAATGGATTGATCAGTTAAAAACTGGTGATGCTCAGGCTGCGCAGAAATTGTGGGAGTCTTATTTCCTGGAAATGGTGGAAGTGGCCAGACGTAAACTGCATGGGGCGCCACGCGGGATGGCGGACGAAGAAGATGTGGCGTTGAGCGCGTTTAAAAGTTTCTGTCTGGGAGCGCAGAACGGTCGATTCTCCCAGATCACAGATCGGGAAAATTTGTGGCCTTTGCTGGTCGCCATTACCTCTCACAAATCGGTCGATTTGATTCGCAATGAAAATCGGCAAAAACGGGGGGGAACCGGTAAAAGTAATGGTACTTCCGAGGGACATAAACGCACGTCCGTTCCTGTGGATTTTGAAGAAATCATTCAACAGCAACCTTCGCCTGAATTCGCAGTCCAGTTAGCGGAAGAACTGGAACGTCTGCTGGATTTATTGGATAAAACCGGCGATTCCACGTTAAGACAGGTTGCATTGGGGAAAATGGAAGGTGAAACTACAACTGAAATTGCGCAGAATATCGGTTGCGCCCGCCGTACGGTGGAACGGAAACTTCAGTTGATCACTCGTCTGTGGCAAGAGGATGGCAATTTGTGAAATCTCGAAACGAAACAGATTTCGAACAGCTGCCTTCAGACTTGATGCTGATCGTCAATCAGCTCTGCGATCAGTTTGAATCGGAGTTGAGACAGGGAGCGCTTCCCTCGATCTCTGCGTATCTGGATGATGTTGCTCTGGAATATCGCGATGTGGTTCTGAAAGAGTTGATTCCACTCGAAGTCGAACATCTCAGCCGGCACGGCAGGCAGCCGGAATCGAGCGATTATCTCAGCCAGTTTCCCGTGCTGGATCAGGAGTGGCTGTCTGCGATCATAGGGACCGCACTTGCCGAGACGAAAACGGCAGCGGCCCGGAGCAAACATAACGTCGCTCAGAACACTCGGCGTACACTGTCGCTGGATGGATTTGTCACACGACTCACCGGGACGGGCATCCTTGCACAGCGAGAATTGACCGAGTGGCTGCAGGGGCTCGACGAAAGCCAGCGCGCCCAGTCAGCAGTTGCCCTCGCGGAACAACTCGTTCAGGCGGGGAAACTGACCCGCTATCAGGCGGATGCGCTTACCTCCGGTGAAGATCTTCCACTGCAGTTCGGGGACTATCTCATTCAGGAACCGATCGGATCGGGAGGCATGGGGACCGTTTACAAAGCCATCCATCAGCGCATGAAACGCATTGTGGCATTGAAAGTGATCCGGACCGACATGGAGCATGTGCCCGACCGGCTGAAGCGGTTCGAAAGAGAAGTGCAGACGGCGGCCCGGCTTTCGCATCCGAATATCGTGACTGCGTATGACGCGGGCGAAGAACAGGGCATTCATTATCTGATCTGTGAGTATATCGATGGCGAAAGCCTGACGCAGCTGGTTCGCGATTCAGGGCCGCTTGATTTTGCGGATGCGTTGAATTGTATTTTGCAGGTCGCGCGTGGTTTAGCGTATGCCCACAGCAGGGGAGTCATTCATCGCGATATCAAACCGGCGAACATTCTGGTCGATGATCAAGGCGATCTCAAAATTCTGGACATGGGGCTGGCCCGTTTGCAGCAGGCATCGGGAGACTTGCTGGCAACCGATGCCGATACGCAATTGACGACGAGCCAGTTTTTTATGGGGACCATCGATTATATGGCCCCCGAACAGGCCCGGAACACGCGGCATGCCGATCATCGTTCTGACATTTACAGTCTAGGCTGCACGCTTCATTTTCTGTTAACCGCACAACCCGTCTACGGTGGATGAACCACTGTCGAACGCATTCTGGCACACAAGGAACTGTCGATTCCTCGGCTCTCCGCGCTTGGTCAGCAGATCCCGATTGACTTCGATCGCATTTTTGAAAAGATGCTGGCCAAAGACCCCGCTGACCGCTACGAATCGGTAACGGAACTGATCAGCGACCTGGAACAATTCAGCGCGGATCATTTACCGGATCAGACTTTGACTCTGCCGGTGGGACCAGGGCAAACGCGAAATCCGGCTCAAGAAAATTGGGCCAGTGCACCGACGGAAGTACAACCGGTCGGTGCGGAATTCACCGTGATGGCTGCCACCGATCTGCAGGGAAACCGGAAAAGCGGTCCGGCAAACAGTCGGGGACTGATCTGGGCAGGCATTTCCTGTGCGGCCGCGATTCTGATTGGCGTCCTCTTCTGGAACGGCTCCGATCAGAATCTGAAGTCCGCGAGTTCTGATGGTGCCGAACAGAACAACATTCCGATTCCCGCTCAGGTCAATTCTTCGGAAGCGAAACAAAGTCAGGCAGAGTATGCGCAGAAAATGCAGCTGCCTGTGAGTGAGAGTGTGACCCTCGATATCCAGGGGGATGATTCGCAACTGGAACTGATGTTGATCCCGCCGGGAGAATTTGTGATGGGAGACCAAGCCCAGTCACAAACCGCCGCGGATGCGCCCGCGCATCGGGTGAAACTCACGAGACCGTATTACATCAGTTCGACCGAAATCACGAATCAGCTCTTTCGCAGTTTTGTCAATGAAACAAAGTATGAAACGGACGCCGAACGCACGGGCGGCTTTGGCATGGCAGGCGGCGGCTGGGGAAAATCGCCCGATTTTTCCTGGAAGAACCTGGGAGATTTGCCGGTGCGTGATCAAGCGCCTGCTGTGAATATCAGTTGGAACGACGCGGCGGCATACTGCAACTGGCTCTCGAAAAAAACGGGAGACGTTTACCGACTGCCGACCGAAGCGGAATGGGAATACGCGTGTCGCGCGGGCAGTTCGACGGCCTGGTTTTTTGGTCCTCAAGCGGATGACATGGAAAACTATGCCTGGTTCCTGAACAATTCGCAAGGCAGGGTCTACCCGACAAAACAGAAACGTCCCAACGCCTACGGGCTCTACGACATGTATGGCAACGAATGGGAGTGGTGCCAGGATTTCTATGATGAGAACTACTACACTCAGTCTCCCTCAGAAAATCCCACCGGCCCGAAACAGGGGAGCGAACGCGTACAGCGCGGCGGCGGTTTCCAGCAGAGTGAAGATCAGCTTACTTCTTATCAGCGCGGGCATGGAACTCCTCAATCCCCGTCGCGCGGTGCCTTTCGCATTGTGCGCGAAGTGAAAATCAACTGAGCGTTTTTTCGCTACTCCAACGAAAAATCCTGCCGCGGTTCGAGCGGATTTTTTTATGGACTCAGCGAATTGTCAGTGAATCTCGCTCGGAAGAGACGGTGATTTAAGCGACCGTTTTACCATAGTATTTAGTTAAATGTGCCCGGTAAGTTTGCATCAGCTCCGGAACTTCTGCAGACGAACATTTTCCTGATTCAACGAGACAGTCGGCCAGCGCGTTGAGGGTCTCTGCCTGCAGTTTCTCTTCAAATACCAGCATCAGGCGGCGTTCGACGAGATCGCCCAGCGTCTCCACCCATTCGTGCTGAATGGTCCACAGGATATATTTGCGGGGAAGAAATGTGCCCGCCAGCAGCTCGGTCGAGAAGTCGGGGAGCGAATCGAGAATTTCTTCGAGTTGTGTGCCCTGCAGACTCCAGAGCGCCTGAATACTTTCCAGGGGGAGCTGATATTTCTGTCGCAGACGCTCCTGTTCTGCTTTCAGGATATCGTTGGTCTGCGGGTAATGTTCTGCGCCGGGGATCAATCGTGTTTTCGAGGTCGAGAAATAACTCTTACCAAGTTTCTTCAGAATGCGATCCGTGACTTTTTCCGCAAAAGCGCGCCACGACGTTAATTTTCCGCCGACCAGCGTCACGATCCAGCCGGAAGGCCCTTCATATTCTTTGATCGAATGATCGCGGGAGATCGAGGCGGCTTTGCCGGCCGGCTGATACGGTAACGGACGCACGCCGCTGTAATGAAAATTGATGTCAGCGGTTGTCATCTCGACCTGCGGAAAGACCATGTTGGCCATGCCCACCAGATATTCGAGTTCTTCGGGACTGGCGGTGACGTCCAGCGGATTGCCTTCGACGCGGACATCGGTCGTGCCGATGAGTGTGCTGTTTCCGAACGGCAGGATAAAAACGAGTCTGCCGTCGCTGGCTTCGGAATAGATGGCCTGTGCGCCGAGTGCCTCGCGGAGTTTCTGATGGAAGGTAATGATGTGGCTCCCTTTGGTCCCCCCCATTAAACGCGGGGACGAAATGCCGACCTGCTTAAGCGTGAGATCGCCACAGGCACCGGAGGCGTTAACGATCACCGTCGGTTCGAATTCCTCCTGAATCTGATCAGGGGCATGCGCTGCAGAAAGGATGGCTGTGCGGTCTTTCAATTGGAGTTGGTGATACGTGTAGAGATCGAATGGCAAGTTTTTTTCGTCGGCAATCTTGCGACAGTCGTGTAACAGCGAAACCACGAAACGTTCGGGAAACCGCATCTGCGCATCGGAGTAACAGGCCATCCAGCGAAATTTGTCGGCATTAATCTGGGGCAGACCCCGCTCGCCTACATTGTGAACCGAATGACGGGGGAGATTTCCCTTCGCAGCGAACCAGTCGTAAAGCGTCAGCCCCATATCGACAAGATACAGGCCGCGCTCGGAAGAAAACGAAAAACGGGTCGAGAGCCAGTGGGCGCCGGGGACGCGGAAACCGCTCAGAAAACGGAGTCCGGAAGAGGTAACTCCCGTTGCCCGGTGTGCCAGGGGAATGGCGAACCGGAGCGGTTTCACCAGATGCGGCGCGAGATTCAGCAGGATGCCTCGCTCGTGTACCGATTCTTTTACCAGCGAAAAGTCGCCGTATTCAAGGTATCTCAGACCGCCATGAATCAGGCGCGAGGATTTGGAGGTTGCTCCCAGCGAGAGATCCCCCTGATCGACGATGCAGACGGGGATGTTGTTCAAAAGTAACTCGCGCGCAATGGCCACTCCGTTGATGCCTGCGCCGAGGATTAACGCCCGCTGAGTTTGTTTCATTGAGAATTCCGATATAAATAATTCTGCTGCGGGCCCATTACGATGGGGGCTTAAACTCCATTAACAGCCGATGTTCGTGGGGGCGATAATAGCCTTCAATCCGGGTTCTGATCTGAAAACCGAAACTTTCATACAGCCGGACCGCAGGCGTATTTTCCGGGTTGACCGTGAGTAATACAACTTCATTCGCGGTCTGTAACGCCTGTTTCATCAGAGCCGATCCGATTCCCGCTCCCCGAAAATCGGGGTGAACCATGATCTTATGCAAAAATGTTTCCCCGCTGC
>NZ_CALFPF010000629.1 GCF_937919775.1 uncultured Gimesia sp. | reverse complement strand
TCCCCGGAGCAGTATCCTCTGCTGGCGGGAAAATACCGCTCGACCATCAATCAGAAAAAAGAAGTCGTTAAAAGTTGTATTCACTGTCATCAGATCGGCGATGCGCAACGCGACTTCTATTTAAGAGATCAGAAACCACTGCCGGAACAGATCCTGTTTCAGTACCCGCACCCCAAAATTCTGGGACTGATTCTGGACCCGCAAGAAAAAGCAGTGGTGAAAGAGGTACAGAAGAATTCCATCGCCGCGCAGGCCGGTTTTCAGCCGGGAGATCAGATTCTGACTCTGGCAGGGCAGCCGCTGCTTTCGATTGCTGACGTGCAGTGGGTATTGCATCACGCGCGTGAGACGGATCAACTGACTGCTGTCATTGATCGAAACGGAAAGCAGCTTGAATTCACGATGACACTTCCTGAAGGCTGGAAACGCAGCGATGATCTGTCCTGGCGGGTGAGCAGCTGGCCTCTGCGTCGCATGGTGCTCGGGGGGGCGGCTCTGGAAGAAGCAACGGCAGAACAACTTAAAGCTGCCGGGCTTCCGGAAGAAACGACGATGGCGCTCCGCATCCGTCACATTGGTCAGTACGGTCCTCATGCCGCCGCAAAACAGGCAGGTTTCCGGACAGGTGACTTGATCATTTCTTTCAATGGCAGAAACGATCTCTCCCGTGAAACAGATCTTCTCGCTTATGGTGTGAATGCACTGCAGCCCGGACAGACCGCCGAGGTGACGGTGGTCCGAGGCAAGAAGCAAGTGCAATTAAAACTTCCGCGGCAGAATTAGCTCTGTTGCCGTTAGCGCCAGGTCAGCGTTTTTGTTTGATTGTTCCAGGCATGGTCTGCATTGGTGGTACGCGTCGTCAGCGTGATGCCCTCAGGACTGAGTTTGGCGACGGTCCAGCCGGTGGTCGAAAGGTCGGGATTGGCGACATACGAAGTGGCCGGCGTATTGAGAATGTGAATACCTTTGTGTTCGGCGTTGCCGCGATCGTGAATATGCCCGTGAATGTAGGCTTTGACCTGCTTGCGTGGTGCCAGGATCTCCCACAGCTCAACCGAGTCGGTTAAGCCGCCGGGAAAATGATTCGGATCGCCGCCCAGACGCGGATTGTGGTGCGTGACGATGATCGCGGGCTTGTCCGCGTGTGCGTCGAGGGCGTTCGTCAGCCAGGCTCGCTGTTCATTGCCCAGCGTTCCCTGCGTGACCATCGTTTTGTGCAGCGAATCGAGCAGGAAAAAATTGGCGTGTTTGGTTTGTACGACGGAAATGTGTTTTGATTTCACCGGCGGCGTTTCAGGCTGTTCTTCCTGCATCACACCGTAAAAGACGTCGCGCTCGTCATGATTGCCCAGTGTCAGGTGTGTGTCGATTTTTGCTTCGCGCAGCGGGCGAATCAGTTTGGCGAAATGGCGATAGTCGCCGGGCTGTCCATCTTTCAAAGCCAGGTCACCATTAATCAACACACAAGCCGGCTTCTGTTCGAGGTTCACCAGTTCGCTGACGACCTGGCGCAAATGACTGGGAATGGGAGAATTCGTCGGATGTTTTTCGCCAATATGAGTGTCGTTCAACAGATAGACAAGATCCTCAGACTGTTTTTCCCCAGCAAACGCACCAGAGCTATAGGTGATAAATCCAGCGCCTAATGTAAACAAGAATTGACGACGGTTTTGAGCGGGCAGATGTACGGGCATGGTTGAGCCTCCATGATGGTATTTATCAGGCGGGAATATGAGGAACTTCGATCTTTTTATCCTACACGACGTGTGGACCCGGGGAAACCGAAACTTTGATTATTTTTGTGTGAGCGGTGTTTGCTGATCGAGAAAGTGCAGCGATTCGCGGCCCATGCGTTCGCAGATGCCGAGTGCTTCAGAAAAGGGAATGGCCAGTGTTTCGACCCGATCGGGAGTCATGAAAATCACACAACCTGACCAGGGATCGGGAGAGCCGGGCAGGTAAATTGAAATCAGCGGACCATCAATTTGTTCGGCTTGAAAAGCGATCCGGGTGACATCATCAAAACGGACGAGGACCGGAATCATTTCCGGTTTGTTATGATCGCCGCCGATACTCCCTTTAAGTTGTTCGCGATAAATGGCATAGCGGGGAAAAAGCAGAATCAGATTTCTTTCGATGAGTTGAGACAGACTTCTGCCAATCGACCAGCGGGCAATCAGACCGGCGGCAAAACACATGAGAAGTAAGATGCCGATCGAAAACGCGATCAGCATCGCAATACCTGACGGCGTCTTGACGGGGATATAATCGGAAAGCACACCCGCCACCGCCAGCACGATAGGCACGACCTGGCCGACCAAAGCGCCAATCACGATCAAAGGTAACAGAAAGATCAGTCCTCCGATGGCCGTCGTTTTCAAAAAACCGAAACTTTTTTTCACGTGCTGTGATATAAGGGGATCATCTTTGCTGTAAGTTGAAATTGTCGTGTAAATTGATCTGCTGCTGAAGCCTACGGTGAGAAATGATCCGCAAGCGCATCTCGACGTTTCTGAAGTTCTGCCAGCTTCTCTGCTTTATGCTGCAGCTGGTTCTGCTTCTCGTAGGGATCGGTTTTGAGATCGAACAGAAATTCTTCGCCCTCT
>NZ_CALFPF010000628.1 GCF_937919775.1 uncultured Gimesia sp. | reverse complement strand
TTATGTTCCATGCCCTGGCAAATGATAAGATCGAAACTGGTAAGTATCGATTTACACATGAGTTACAGGATATTGAAACCCTTAATCAGCGTGCCTTCAAGGCAGAGCTGGAATTAACGGCGGTCAGCCTGCATGGTTACGCTTATCTGACGGATACATATGCGATCTGTTCGTGTGGCGCCTCGATGGGCGATCAATACGGGCCCATGGTTGTGGCTCGCGAAGCAATGTCGATTGACGATCTGCGGGGCAAAAAAATTGCGATTCCCGGCAAACTGACGACCGCTTTTCTGACTTTGAGATTACTGCTGGGCGATGATTTCGAATACGAAGAGCATCCGTTCGATGAAATTCTGAATCTCGTGGAACAAGGCAAGTTCGATGCCGGTCTGATCATTCACGAAGGCCAGTTGACCTATGCGAACCAGGGACTGAAACTGGTTGTTGACATGGGCCAGTGGTGGTACGAAGAAACCGGCCTCCCTTTGCCGCTGGGTGCGAATGCGATCCGCAAAGACATGGGCCAGGAAATGATGGAAGAAGTCACTGCGATTCTGAAACGCAGCATTGAATACGGCTTGGAACATCGCGATGAAGCCCTTGATCATGCTTTGAAGTATGGTCGTGATCTGAACCGGGGCAGTGCGGACAAATTTGTCGGCATGTATGTCAATGACTGGACTCTGGATTTCGGCGACCGGGGACGCGAAGCCGTCGCGCTGTTGCTGAAAAAAGGTTACGAAGCGGGCATCATTCCCAATCCGGTCAAACTGGAATTCATTGGTTAATTTTCCATTTCAGCTCTGTGACTGATTCATCGAGATAGAGAAGGCGGTATGCGATGAGTGAAAGTAACTCATCCGGATATTTGCAGGCCTTGTTTGGCCTGTCTGGTAAAACGGCGGTCGTGATTGGCGGGACCGGAGTTCTGGGCGGCGCAATTGCCGATGCACTGGCACAGGCCGGTGCGCACGTGGTGATCGTGGGCCGCAATGCCGAAAATGGCGCAGGCCGTGTGAAAATGATCGAAACACTGCATGGCAGTGCCGAGTTTTTCGCCGCCGATTCCACCAGCCGAGCCGATCTCGAAGCGCTGGTCGCGCATCTGAAAGCCAAAGGACAGGTCGCAGAAATTCTGGTGAACGGCGCCGGCATCAACGCCGCAACGCCGTTTCTGGAAATCAGCGACGAAGAATGGGAGCGGATTTTCCGCGTGAATCTGCTGAGCGTGAAAGTGGCCTGCCAGGTATTCGGCCAGGCGATGCTCGATGAAAATGTCGCCGGTTCGATCATCAACATCGCCTCGATGAGTGCCATCACACCATTGTCGCGCGTGTTTACCTATTCCGCGTCGAAGGCGGCTGTGTTGAATCTGACACAAAACCTCGCCCGTGAATGGGCCGAACGGGACATTCGTGTGAATGCGCTCTCTCCCGGTTTCTTTCCGGCGGAGCAGAATCGAAAAGTGCTGACACCGGAGCGTATCTCCAGTATTATGACTCATACACCGGCCAGGCGATTTGGTGATCCGGATGAACTGGCGGGCGCGGTGCTGTTAATGGCCTCTGGTAAAGCGGGCAGTTTCATCACCGGTTCGAATATCGCCGTCGATGGCGGTTTTTCCTGTATGACAATTTGATTTCCACAGGGCTGCCGGGCTTTGCCAGCGCAGCAGCTTCTAACGAACGAGTTTAAGGAGCACGCAGACTTGGATCCGATCCACATTGAACCTGGTCAACGCTATCTCACTCGTATCAATCCGAAACGCATACCCCACATTTTTACCGATGTCCTGATCATTGGTGGCGGCGTGGCCGGTTCGCGTGCCGCTCTGGCAATCGATCCCCGTCTGGAAACCATCATCGTTAACAAAGGGAAAGTCTCTCAGTCCAACAGCGCGTATGCCCAGGGGGGCATCGCTGGCGTGCTGGACCCTCTGGATAACATCACAAATCATATTGAAGACACACTGTCAGCGGGCAAGGATCTGTGTGATCAGGCGCTCGTGGAATATGTCTGCCGCGAAGCGCCCCGCCATATTCAGGAACTGATCGAACTCGGCACGGACTTCGATACCGAGGACGGGAAAATCGCGCTCACCAAAGAAGGGGGGCACAGTCATCGCCGCGTAGCGCATGCACTGGGAGATGCGACGGGAAAAGAACTCATGCGGGCGCTGGTTTCCGCCGTGCATAGTCGGCCTTCCATTCAGACCTGGACGAAAACGCCCACGATTGATCTGGTGACCGAAGAGGGGAAGTGCCGCGGTGCGATTATCTGGAATCGTTATCACGGTAAATCGCTCGTCTGGGCGAAGCAGGTGATTCTGGCGACAGGGGGCGCGGGTTGCCTGTTTCGAGAAACGACCAATCCGCCTCTGGCAACAGGGGACGGACACGCTCTGGCATTTCGCGCGGGGGCGTTATTGCAGGACATGGAATTCATGCAGTTTCATCCAACGGTATTATATATCGCCGGCGGAGCCCGTTATCTTGTTTCGGAAGCAGTGCGTGGCGAAGGCGCTTATCTGCGGGATTGTAACGGCGTGCGATTCATGTCCGAATATCATCCCGATCTGGAACTGGCTCACCGCGATATTGTCAGCCGGGCGATTACCGATCGTATGGTGAAAACGAATCATTCTTGCGTTTATCTGGATTTAACTCATCTGGACCCGGCTCTCATCAGCGAGCGGTTCCCCAATATCAGTAACGTCTGTGCCAGCTTCGGTCTGGATTTATCCAAAGATCAGATTCCCGTACGTCCCGGTGCGCATTATATGATTGGCGGAGTGAAGACCGACATGCAGGCGCGGACTTCCGTGCCCCATCTCTGGGCAGCCGGCGAAGTGACGTCTACCGGGTTACATGGCAGTAATCGGCTGGCTTCGAACAGCCTGCTGGAAGGTTTGATCTTAGGTGCTGCCGCCGGGAAGGGGGCATCCGAGGCAGCCTTGAATCAACCCGATCGGTATTCCGCGTCATTGCTGCCGGACTGGGACACAGAGAAACGTTCGGACGAAGATTTAAACAGCGGCGACTTACGGAACTCGTTAGCCAGTTTGATGTGGCGCGATGTCGGGATTACGAGAAACGCAAAATCGCTACAGAACGCGAAAGACAAAGTGGATTTCTGGAGTCGTTACGTGGTGGATCGTGAATTCAAAACGTTGAGCGGTTGGGAGCTGCAGAACATGCTGCTTGTCTCACAGCTCATGATTGCGTCGGCGATTGAGCGTCGGGAAAGTCGTGGCGTCCATTATCGGAGCGACTATCCGGAAACCGATCCTGCATTTCAAAAACATATTTCAGTGATATCAACCCGTTGAGCACGAATCTGAGAGGAAGGGACCATCATGCTGCCTGGAATTAAACTGTTCGATTTAACCGGTCGTGTTGCCATCATTACAGGGGGTTCCAAAGGCTTGGGGGCCGCGATGGCAGAAGGCCTGGCTTCCGCGGGCGCGCATGTATTGCTGACGAGTCGGCATCAGGCCGAAGTGGAAGCGATGGCGGCACAGATTGAGAAAGATTATGGAACGCGCGCCATTGGGATTCAGGCCGATGTGACGAATGCGGAGCAGGTCGCCGCGATGACGGACCGGGCGATTTCGGAATTCGGAAAAATCGATATTCTGATCAATAACGCAGGGATCAATATTCGCGGACCGATTGATGAGTTAACGCTGGAAGAGTTTCAACTGGTGCAGAATGTGAATGTGACCGGTCCCTGGTTATGTGCCAAGTCGGTCGTGCCGCATATGAAACAGGCGCAGTACGGCCGGATTATTAATTTAGCCAGTACGCTGGGACTGGTGGGGATGGCCAACCGGACCCCTTACACCGCCAGTAAAGGGGCAGTGGTGCAGATGACGCGGGCCATGGGGCTGGAACTGTGCGAATTTGGAATCACCTGCAACGCCATTTGCCCGGGACCGTTCTTAACGCCGATGAATGAACCGTTTGCGGAAACCGAAGAAATCAAAAAATTCATCGTGGGTGCCGTCGCGCTGAATCGCTGGGCGCGGATGGAAGAAATTCAGGGCGCGGCCATTTTCTTAGCCAGCGATGCATCGAGTTACATGACGGGCAGTATGGTGACCGTTGACGGAGGCTGGACAGCGCGCTGATGGGACAGGAGTTTAAATGAGTACCGACGTGGAATCCACTGTTGTTCGTATGAGTCAAAACAACAGACGGATTCTCGTTCGCCGCGGTTTGATTGCCGCTTTGATTCTCATCTGTGCTGCTAGCGCGTATTCGATTTTTCTAGTGATTCGGTTTCATACTCACGTCGCTGCGTTTCAAAAGCAAAATGCATACCTGGAAACGGTAATTCAGAATGATCAAGGGGAACTGGTCCGAGAAGCATATGGTGTGATTTCCGGTCATTCTTTGATACCCGCTCCCTTTCTGCGATATCATCGATCTCTGTTTGCGATCTATCTAGGCCAGAATACTCTAAGCGATCCTGAAGAGAT
>NZ_CALFPF010000627.1 GCF_937919775.1 uncultured Gimesia sp. | reverse complement strand
AGTTCCCAGAGGAATCGAAAGTTCTGTGGAAATTTCCTTGTAAGATCGCTCTTCAAAATAAAACATCAATAACGGGATTCGAAAATCTTGCGGCAGCTCGTTCAGAGCACACTGCAACTCCTGCGAGGTTAATTCAGGGACGACTGCTGCTTCAGAAACAAGGTCAAACGTTTGATCGAGAGAGACAGGCCTGATTTTTTGCGAAACATTTTTCAAAAACAAATTGCGCAATATCGTACAAAGCCACGCACGTGCAAAGCTCATATCACGCAGCTGAGAAAGTTTTTTCTGAGCAATCAAATAAGTCTGCTGGGTAAGATCTTCTGCATCGGCACTGTCGCCCGACAAGCGATAGGCATATCGAAACAGTAGCTGATAGTATTGATCAACCAACATCGTAAGTGCTTCCGAATTGTTCTGGTTCTGTAATGACATAACCTGATTCTCTATGTAGAAAGATGCTGCGATACATCTTGTTATTCCCCAATAAAGCCTTTTTATTGGAACATTTTTTAACTTAATTCAATACTTCATCCACTTCACCCTCATCCTGACGCCACCGAACAATGAACGTTTGAACCGACCGCGATTTACGGTTTGATCACTTTCTTTTGAATCGTGAGGGATTCTAAACGGCGAAAATCGGGATCAGGCAGTTCCTTAAACGCTTTGACGCCGGGAAGACCTCCCTCCATGTCTGATAAAGTGAGTGGAAATTCGGCAAGGTCCTCACGGTAATATTTTTCACTCGGAAAAATATCCGCGGGATAGGTAAAATTATCCAGCATCGCCAAAGCGGCACAATGCGAGGCACCGGTTGCACTTTCCAGCATGCCCCCCACCCAGCAGGGAATCCCTGCCTGTTGGCATAAATCGTGTATTTTCACCGCATTTGTGAGCCCGCCGACGCGTCCCGGTTTGACGTTCACAATCCGGCAGCTTTTTAAGTTGACTGCCTGCTGAGCGCGATAAGGGTGAGTAATACTTTCGTCCAGACAAACCGGAGTTTGAATCAATTCCTGTAACCGTGCATGATCTGTGAGATCATCGTGCTGCAACGGCTGTTCGATCATTGCCAGCTGAAATTCATCGATGGCTTGAAACAAGGGGGCATCTTCAATCCGATATCCGCTGTTACAATCGATGTGAAACGTCTCATCTGGAAAGTTAGTCCGAATTGCTTTGAGCATCGGGATATCCCAACCAGGTCGAAACTTGAGTTTGATCCGCGGAAACTTCTGCGCTACGGCTGTTCCCACGACTTCGATCAACTCATCCACATGATCCATGACTCCAAAATCCGCACCGACCGGAACTTCATTTCTCGTAGCCCCTAATGCAATATGTAAAGGCACACCGCTGATTCTGCTGTGCAAGCTCCACCAGGCATTATCCAAAGCCGCCTTGGCAAACGGGTTCCCTTTATAAAGAGACAGTCGATCCTGCATCGCCTGGCCGCTGTTGATTTCCTGACCAATCACCGCCGGTGCCAGCCATTCAGCAACGGTCTGAAAAACACCACCGGCCCATTCCGGACTGTAACAGGGAGCAGCGAGCGGTGTGCTTTCTCCCCAGCCTTCGACGGAGCCACTTACCATGCGGCATAACACGGAATGAATGGCAGCATCCTCGCCATACGCAGTTCGCCAGGGATAAATGAGAGGCATTGCCACATGAAACAATTCAATCCGTTCAATTTTCATCTGATATTTAAATCCTGTTAGTCTTCGGCAAATATGATTTTTTCATCGCAAGCAGTGTGACTTACCTTAAGCATCTTCCAGTAGGTCCCAGAACTCACTTTCAGCCGCGTCCAACTGACCGGTCGGCTTCGCTTGGGGTCGCGGTTTGTTTTGTCTTTGAGGCTTTGGCTGAGCTGCGACGGATCGTGGAGATCCCGACTGCTTTCCAGGCGTCTTCTTCTGTTGCCCGCTATTCGGAGCCGGCTGCCTTTTCTTTTTTTGAGGCGGCGCTGAGCGAGATGCTAATACACCCTGAGAATGTTTTTCAGGAGTAGCACACCCTGAACCAGGCGGCCCCAGTTGCGGTTCACCACATTGACCACATAATGCAATCGGACGCTCTGAACTATCCAGACCACGAACTGCTCGCTGCGGTTTTGCTGGAAGTGGCTGTTTAGTAGGAGGTTCTTTTTTATTCTCTGGCGGATTGACTGATTCAGCCTGATCCAGAATTTCTTTCAGCATGATAGGTTGCTCAAGATCAGCTTTGTCATGAACGTCCGGTTTCTGTGGGATCGCATCGGGAGTCTTCGTGACCAGATTCTGTTCGCGCGTGATTTCAATTTCTGCCGCTTTGCCGCTGGCAAGATCTCTGGCGGAGACATGCACCCGGGCTTCGGAATCGTATTCTATTAACACTTCAATTTTCGAATCGACAGGTAAATCAGCGGGTAACCCTTCAATAACACAGTTCCCTAAGACAACAAATGGTTCATCCTGTGAGGCACCACTTTCGATTAATTTCAAATGCACGCGGCGCTGGTTTGGAGATACCGTCCCATACGTGTGTCTGACTGATGCCGGCAATTTGGTATTGGCCGGGAGAAGATAATGCGGCACGCGCTGCTGTCCCTGCTGATCACGTACCAGAAAACCGAGAGAGCGGGCATTGACACTGTGCTGCTTCATTTTCGAAAGCCGACTGGCAGCCTCTGTCGTCAGGATCGACTCTGCATATTCGCGGTTGCTCAACAGCATCCCCGCATAATAAGCAGCTCCATGAGCGATCGACTGGTCTGGTGGCAGTGAAAGATTGCGGGTTGTTCCACTCGCTTGTTTTAACGCATCGCGAATCATCGGCATCCGTGAGGAACCACCGGTCGTCAGCACTACATCAACGTGAGCCCAGCCCATGCGATTGTCTTTTAACAACGCCTGGGTGATGCTGGTTGTCTGATCAACCAGCCCCTTGGTGAGTGATTCAAATTGAGACTGCGTAATCTGGTACGTTTTTCGCTTTGATCCTACCTGACAGGCGAGAGTCGTTTTAGGCCTGACGGTCAGACTGCGTTTTGCCTGTTCCACTTCATTCGCCAGATATTGCAGACTTTCGGGATCGTTACTGGGGTTCACGCCAAATTCATTAAAAAACTGTTCTGCAATTGCTGCCTGTAATTTGCTGTTCCAGTCAATGCCCCCCAGTTTTAAATCACCGCCACTGGCGATGACGTTGACTTCATCTTTATGATACTTTACCAATGAAAGATCAAATGTACCGCCGCCCAAATCGTAGACCAGAATCCGTTGTTCTTCAGCCAGTTCGGCAAACCACATTCCTTCCGATCCCAGAACGTAACACAGGGCAGCTGCTACCGGTTCGTTAATCAGATCCACCTGCTTTAAACCCGCCTGTTTCGCAGCTGCAATCGTTTCCTGGCGCTGTACATCACTGAAGAGAGCGGGAACGGTAATCACCGCCGTCTCAACAGGGCCGATACGTTCCTCTGCGGCTGCGAGCAGCTTTTTTAAAACAAAGGCAGAAATATCTTTCGGAGTAAAAAACCGACCATCGATCTCCCAGCGAAAGTCTGATTTTCCGAGAAAACGCTTCGCATGCTGTACAACATTACGGGGATTGACTATCGCATGCCGCAGTGCTTCTGTTCCCACAATCACCTCAGCACCATCAAACATGGCAACTGAGGGAGTGGATAATTCCCCTTCCTGATTGGGAATCGTAACCGGTTCTCCATGCTCGTTCAGATGAGCAATACAGGAATAGGTAGTTCCCAAATCGATTCCGACAGCCTGTATTTTCTGCATAAAGCATTGACTCACAAAAGATAAGTATTATCACATACCTGATAGACGAAGTATGACAGGAAAACCCCTTGTTACTATGTTATCATGGAAGCCTGTAACACTCCAGCACTTGATTTGTGTTTTTCCGGCTAGACAACCCCTCTGAAGTACGGTCCTGATAGAAAGCCCCGCATTGTGAAAAGGCAGCAATCCCACTTGAATTGGTGGATTTTGGTTAATCTGATCCTTGTTTCCAGTGCAACCGGAATAATCCCGTCGGTTTTCGCTGCTCAGATCTCCGAAAATCAATCGATTGTCCTGAATCGGGAGACTCCCAAATACCTGACGGACAGAAATTTTCGCAGGGTATTATCGCAGCCTTTTTCGGCGTCCTGGTCTAATGTCGAAATCCGTTCTGTGATTCAGCGCATTTGCAGTACGCAAAACATCTCGATTATTCTTGATCGCAGGATCGATCCGTCACTGAAGCTGAAACTGGATCTTCAAAACCTGACACTCGAGCAGGGGCTGCAAAAACTTGCTGCTCTGGCTCATGCCAAAACAGAAATTGTGGGCAGTACGATTTATATTGGTCCAGAAACAGCGGCATCCAAACTAAAAACGCTACTGGAATTGAAATCAGAAGAACTCGCTGCACTCGCGGATTCCGGTGCGGAATTAAAATCACGAGTCCTTTTTCTCAGCCGAAAAAAAACATTCCACTACCAGGATCTGGACCAGCCATCGGATATTCTCAGACAAATCGCCGCCGCCTATCAGATTACGATCAACAACGGAAACCAGATTCCCCATGACCTCTGGACACATGGCACACTGACTTCAGTCAATGCAATCGAAGCACTCTCATTAATCCTGATTCAGTTTGATTTAACCTATCGCTGGGAGGAGCAGGCCACACAGATCCAACTCATTCCGATTCCCGATACCGTCACGATTGAAAAGACCTATACGCCACGCGGCAGTTCGGTTGTCGCTGTGACCCGCCGCCTGAAAGAAACGTTTCCCGAACTGAGCGTGGCCTCATCCGGAAAAACGATTACAGTCAGTGCTTCAAGCGAACTCCATGAAAAAATCGAACAATTTTTGAATCCCGGAGCGAATTTCCGCAACACAATGCCACAAAAAGTCGATGCGATTCCTGTTCAACGACGGAAATTTACGCTGTGGGTGAAAAATGTTCCGCTGCTCGCGATCATGAAAAAACTGGAGCAATCAGGAATCGAATTTGAGTACGACGAAGACCAGCTGGCCGATGCCGGCATCGATCTCGGTCAGCAGATTGATATTTCCGTCAATGAAGCCAATGCACAGGAATTTTTTGATTCTCTCTTCAGATCCTTCAAGCTGAAATATCAAATCGAGGGCACCAGAGTTACCTTGATTCCCAATAAATAAAGCCTGATGGGTTATTTTGCATTTCCCGCCTCAAACTTTCCCGGAACTTTCTTTATTGGTAACACGGCGATACTTTGAATTAGCGCACAAAATCGGGTAATATTCCGGCTGTGTAAGTGAAAACAAGTCTTTGTGAGTCTATTAGCACGATCACCCATACTGGATAATGGCTACATCCTGCCCGCTCAGGCAGTGAGAGCATTTTACATAAACTGTTTATGAATCATGCTTTATCAAAAGAGGCCTTCTTATAATCGCCTTAGACCTTGTGGGAAGCGTTCGTAATCGCCTTAATTGATTCGTGAGGAGACAGTCATTTTCCCGTTTAAGGAAGAGAGAACTAAATTCGGGAATCGAGAATGACGGTTTAAATGCGATCAATTTGAACGGGTTTCAAAGCAACAACCGGATCTGCTCTGCCGAATTTCCGGCATGAACATTTCAAACATACAACAGTAGAGTGAGGAGAAAACGTGGCAAGTCCTAAAAATATGATTGTGGCACAATCTGGTGGTCCTTCACCAGTCATCAATAACAGCCTGCGGGGGTTAGTCGAGACGGCCCGAGATCTACCCGAAATCGGCACGATCTATGCCGGCTGGCATGGAATCGAAGGAGTTCTGAAAGAAGAATTGCTCAACTTAAGTGGCCAATCTCCTGAAGAAATTGCTCTGTTAAGAGTTACCCCGGCTGCTGGTTCAGTAGGAACCTGCCGTTATAAACTGAAAGAACATCAGAACGAAGACTTTGACCGCATCGTGGAAGTTTTCAAAGCCCATAATATCGGGTACTTCTGCTACATCGGCGGAAATGACTCGATGGATACCGCCAACAAAGTCGCCCAGATGGCTACCGAGCGCGGCGTTGATATCGTCGGCATCGGCGTTCCCAAAACCATTGACAACGATGTCGGTGACAGTGAATTCAAACTGATTGACCACACTCCCGGTTATGGAAGTACCGCCCGTTACTGGATGAGTATGGTTCAAATGGCAAACGAAGAAAATCGAGGCAGCTGCCCGGCTGACCCGGTACTGGTTCTGCAGGCCATGGGTCGCAAAATCGGCTTCATTCCTGCTGCAGCGCGGCTGGCAGATCCACAACGTAAAATTCCCATGCAGATTTATCTGGCAGAAACGACTGTCAGCATTGAACAGATCCACGCACAGGTAAATGAGCAGCTGAAAAAAGACGGACGCCTGATTGTGGTCGTCAGCGAAGGGCTCTCGCTCGGAGATATCGGCGAAACCAAAGACTCCTTTGGTCATACACAGTTCAGCTCCAGCCAGCTGACCGTGGCTCAGCTGCTGGTAAACGAGCTGAATCAAAGAGGTCTGGCAGTGAAGGGGGCAGCGCGGGCAAACATTCCGGGAACGGACCAACGCCATAACATCGCCTATGCCTCGACAGTTGACCTGGATGAAGCATATGGCGCAGGCCAGAAAGCAGCCTTACTGGCAGCTGCAGGCGAATCAGGATATATGTCGACGATTCTTCGCACAGCGGGCCCGGGTTATAACGTCCGCTACGACAAAGTCCCCTTGTCGGAAGTTGCCAACAGCGAACGCACTTTCCCTAAAGCCTGGATCACTGCGGATGGAATGGACGTCACCGACGATTTTGTGAAGTATTGCAAACCTCTCGTCGGTAACGATTGGCCCAGTATTCCGCTGATCAATGGCCGTATGCGATTAGCTCAACTGCAGCCTTTGTTCTCAGATCAAAAACTGCCTAAGTATGTTCCTCAGGCAGACAGATAAAACTTGAAAATATGCCACACCGGTTCAGAAAAACATGTTTTTGAATCGCCCGGCTAAATAAAAGATTATTTTGAAATAGAAAATGGGAGAAGATTGTGTCGGAAAATCCACTGGATACCAAGTTTCAAAAGAAAAGCGAATTTCTGATTGGTATTGATTCAGATGGTTGTGCCTTTGATTCAATGGAAATTAAACATAAAGAATGTTTTATTCCCAACTTTATCAATTATTTCGGTCTGCAGCC
>NZ_CALFPF010000626.1 GCF_937919775.1 uncultured Gimesia sp. | reverse complement strand
AATTATCGATGTCTCAGTTCGCACTTACAAACAGATAGCGTGAATACTTCGGGCTGAAACCAGTTCAAGAGTAATGGAAGCCCGTTTCAGCGCTGCATCAAAGTGCGCTGGCTGCTCTGCTGTTTGAGTGGTCGGCGGGAAATTTCCTGCCAGTGGCGGATGTCGATTTCGTAGGGGCCGTGCGGGCGGTCAAAGCCGCCGTAGTCGCGATAATATTTTTCCAGCTTGCCGATTTTCTGATCGACGCGCAATTCTCCCCTGCGTTGACTTTTGGGAGAACGGCCCCAGACGATTTCGGAACCGCCGGTGGTAATCAGGCGGTAAACCAGATCATCCAGTGCCAGTTCCGTGGTGGTGCGTGGCGGTGCTTCGATGGAAACAATATCGAGTTCTTTCCAGTGCGGGCCGAGCGCTTCTGCCAGTTGCGCCGCTCCCGTGACGGTCAGATCTCCCCAGGAGGTACCGGCGGGGCCTGCCGGGTTCGAGAGAATACCCGTGATGACCGGATAGCGACGCGCATCGGAGACCGAAAAATCTTCGGGCGGTAACAGAACCCCCTCGTTGTCAACCGGGAACAAAGCCTGCTTGATCTCGACCATTGCCGCCGGCTTGCGGAACAGAACTTCCACTTCCAGCGTGTTCGTTTTCTGGACGGAAACCACTTTCTGCACCCAGGGGTGTTTCTGGAACGCGTCTGCGATTTTCAGCACCAGTCCCTGATCCAGCAGAGAGACTTTCTCCGGCAGTTGACTGCGTTTGATGACCTGATCGACGATATCAATGGGGACATAATGTGGCGGAGCCGGTATCAGCGAGAGCTTTTTCGTTTCGAGCTGATATTCTTCGAGTTGCGACAGATCGGGAAGCTGATGTTTGAGTTTCTGGAAAAAGAACAATCCCGAAGCGACGACCGCCAGCATCAGCAGAACTTTCGGGCGGAAAAGCACTTTAATCAGAAAAGAAGGGCTCAGCGCAGACGCTTCTTCCTCCAGTTCTTCTTCCTCAATCACTTCGACCTTTTTTTTAACCGGTCGTTTTTTGGGGGCTTTTCGACTCATACGCTCTTATTTATCGTGTGGCTCTGCAACGGTATTGCCAACCCGGCGCACAGGTGGGTGGAAACTGCGCACCGACTCCTACAATAGATTATCGCTATCTCACGCTGAAAGAGTTGGGGCGCTCCGCAGAAAAGTCGCAATTCCTCACGAAAACAGGCCGCCTGGTTAAACTTTATCAATTTTGCGGCTTGTGGGCGGCTTTTGTCAGACAATTAATGAGAGCACGTTCGCACAGCTCGCCAAAGTCGAGACCAGCATGCGCTGCTGCTTTGGGAACCAGACTGTGATCCGTGAATCCGGGGATCGTATTCACTTCCAGCACCCAGGGTTGCTGGAAGCGGTCGAGCAGGATATCAACGCGCACAATACCCGTGGTGCCCAGTGCTTCGCAGGCACTCACTCCCGTTTTGATGATGGCCTGAACCACATTGGTTGGCAGATTGAATTCGAACAGGTACTCGGTTGAGTCATCGAGGTACTTGGCCTCATAATCGAAAAACTCGTGTGGTGTTTCAATCTGGATCAGGGGCAGTACCTGATCATCGACCAGACTGACCGTCCATTCCGAGCCTTTGATGGCCGATTCCAGAATGCCGAATGAGTCATAGTGAAAACAGCGTGCCAGCGCCTGAGGCAGTTCTTCGGGAGTTTTGACAATCGTCACACCGAGGCTGGAACCTTGTGCGTCCGGCTTCACCACCAGAGGATAACCCATCGTTCGGGCGTGTTGTTGAATGCGCTGGGCATCGTCGGATTCATGTATCAGCACATAGGAAGGCGTACTCACATTGTGTTGAATAAACCGTTCTTTCGAAGCCGACTTACTGAAAGCCAGTTTGGACGTAGGTGCATCGCAGCCCGAGTAGGGAACTCCCAGCCGATCCAGGGTGGTTTGAATCGTGCCGTCTTCTCCATAAGTACCGTGTAAGGCGATAAAGACGACATCGCAGCCGGACCAGTCATAGGTGTCGAGATCCACCAGAGAAGGATCGATGATTTTCACTCGATGCCCGCGGGCCGACAGGGCGCGGCCGACCGCTGCACCACTTTTCAGACTGA
Organism: uncultured Gimesia sp.; assembly: GCF_937919775.1. Classification (GTDB taxonomy): domain Bacteria; phylum Planctomycetota; class Planctomycetia; order Planctomycetales; family Planctomycetaceae; genus Gimesia. Next base: position 3,559 of record NZ_CALFPF010000626.1, on the reverse strand, counting down.
TGTCACGTTCTGCCGACTCCCCACCAGTGAGGACGACAATATTTAATGTGGGAAGTGAGTTGCTTTGTGGATCGGTCATCGAGAAGCCTCCTTGCCGCCAGACTCATTTTGAAGTCGAGTTTTATACTTAAAGGGTCATGTTTTTACTGTGAATCGCGGAATTCTAGCAACTCGGCACCAATCTGGAAATGTTGATCTTGTGTACGGATCACATGTCAGTCTGGGGTGTTTGTTGAAAATGCGGTGGATATTACTGGAACAGGCGAATGGTTTTTCTTAGTTGTCGATAGGCTTTATTCCCCAGCGATTCCGGTGAAACGGAGATTTTTGCCAAACCGGAAGCATGTATCAGCGGCCGTTCAGAAGGGGGCTCCAGGGTAACCCGGGCGAGATAAGAGGTGTTTCTCAGTTGCCGTTTGCCTGTCGAATCGAGTTCAGTTGTGATTTCTTCGCGATGAATCAAATTCGGATGCAGGTCTTCCATGTCGATTTCCGCGATTTCCTGAATGGTGCCTTTCAAAACATGGCCCGGATATTCATCGAGCAGAATGCGAACCGACTGGCCGGGTGCGATGAATTCGACATCTTCCTGGTCCACAATCAGCCGGGCCTGAAGCTGGTCAGGATCGCCGAGCGAACAGAGCCAGGTGCCCCGTTCCAGGAAACAATCCCGATTTTCCGGATCGAGGGGTGAGCCCGACCAGCTGGAAAGTGATTCCTCTTCCTGAGAAACCGGTTTGGGAGGCGCAGAAATTAATGTGCCGGTGAGGGGAGCCCTCAAACTGAGCCGCCGCTGATCGGTCTGGCGCTGCTGCAGCTGATCTTTCAGATCGGCCAGTTGTTCTAACGCCGTCGGGAGTTCCCGGGCGGCTTCCGGGTCATCCAGCTGGCGTCGTTCCAGTGTGGAAATGCGAATTTCCTGCTGGTTGATCTGGCCCGTGAGTTTGAGAATTTCCTGGTTGATTTCATCATTCTGTAACTGGGCAATCAGCGCACCCTGCTGCAGCACCGTTTGCGGAGTGGCCGCCGACTTGAGGAATCCGGGTGCGGTCACATAAACGTGTTTGGCATCCTTGAGTTCGATGAGTGCCGGGGCGCTGATCCGATGCGGCAGGGGAATGAACAGCAGACCTGCGATTAGAATCAAAACGAGCGCGGTGCGAATCAGAAAACGTCGCCATTGGATTTGGCCTGTTTTCGCATAGGTCTGAACTTCATTCACGCCGGACTTCAAAGGCATAATCAACATTCCCATTAGCACAAAAGCTCCCATGACCTGAGCGATGACTTCCAGACCATACGGTTCCAGCACATAATAACAAACCGTCAAAATCACGATCACAATAAACCAGCGATACAATACCGAGGCAATGCCGTACAGGAACAAAAATCTTCGCAGCCGCCTCGGTTCTTTCAGCAGCGTGTCGGCCTTGTGTCCGAAGAACCAGTGATGCAGGCGATTGGAAACAATCGACTGAGCCCGTTGTCTCAAGTTGGGTACTTCCAGTAAATCCAGTAGGATATAATAACCATCATAACGCAGCAGGGGATTCCCATTCAGTAACAGAGTACTGACCGAACAGACAAAAACCACGTTCAGGCAGAGCGAATGAAACAGCCCCGGATAGGAAAACCACCACAGAAAAACGCAGATTGCTGAAATGATAAGTTCGACAAAAATGCCGGCAGAACTCACAATGATGCGGTGCCATTTACTGGGCATGGTCCAGGCATCGCTGACATTCACATACAGGCAGGGAATGAAGGCCAGCAGCATCACTCCCATCTCGTGACACTCGCCTCCAAACTGTCTGCAGGCTACCGCGTGCCCCAACTCATGCAGCACTTTGACCAGCGCCAGACTGCAGCCGAGCAGGATCAGATTTTTTGCTTCGAAGAACGTCGTAAAATCCGGAAGCTGCGCGATGACGGCGTCCAGATGCGTGATGATCAATGTGCACGCCGCTGTCATCAAAATCAGTACCGCCAGCAGAAACAGCGGAGTAAAACAGACCGCGGTCCAGGGCTGCAGCCGATTCAACAGGCGGTGCGGATCAATGCCTCGAAATCGAATGGCCAGCGGATTCATCAACCGGGAGCGCAGCGCCTGTGACTGCTTTTGTGTTCGCCGCTCCAGTAGAATTTCGCCTTGGCCAAAGGCGTCGGCGAGAATCAGCCCTTCCTGATGCAGGCGTGATAAAAATCCCTGCAGTTGAGAGGCTTCCAGTTTCTGAGGCGGAAATCGCTGCTCGTATTGACGCCGAATCGTGACGAAAGAAGACCGTCCATCCAGCAGCTTCAGAATAAAAAATTCCTCATCCCGCAGTTGATAGTACTGCAGCGAAAACGGATCTTTGATGCCCCAATAGGTTTTGCCGCCGAACTGCAACGGTTGAACTTGCAGGTCGGCCCGCATTCGCAGACGCAGTGGCTGATTCGAAAAATCTTGAGGGCCGAACGACATGGTGGCTGTGGCAGTTTTCTCAATCGAAAGGGGTTTATTTGATAATCAGGGAAGCACGCATACCCGGTTTGAGTTTGAGTTCGGGATTTTCAATCTCAGCCCAGACACGCGTCTGGTTATTGACCGGATTAATTTCAGGACTGACAAACGAAATTTTTCCCGGGAACTCAATTTCCTGCTTCGTTCCCGGATTCACAACGAGCGTCACAGGTCGGCCTTTCAGATCCTGTTCCTGCAGACGCGATGCATTCACGAGTCCTTCTGCACGCAGACGATCCAGTTTTAAGATGCGTAGTACGGTATCGCCGGGACGGACCCACTCGCCATCTTTTGTCATAATCTGAACGACCATTCCCGAAATCGGTGCCACCACTTTGCGTCGCTGGACTGCCAGTGCGGCAATCTCCTGTGCGTTCCGTTTCAGACTGGCTTCCAGTTGAGAAGTCTTTGCTTCTTCGGTTGCCTGCTCGATTTCCAGTTCCGCTTTCTCTGCGGTGAGCTTCAGCCGATCCAGTTCAGTTTTGGAAATACTCTTGGGATATTTCTTGATGGAATCTTCTGCCCGCAGCAGTTCGGCTGTCGCCACTTCGTGTGCCTTGCGGGCAAAGCGAATGTTAATATCATTTTCGGCTTTGAGTTTGGCCATTTCGTATTCCAGTTTCGCCTGCTGCTGAAGCAAAACCGCTTCCCCATCTTCAATCTGCGCCAGGATCTCCCCTTTCTGAACCGTCGCACCTTCCTGGACCAGCATTTTGTCGAGCTGACCGACTTCACGCGCGGGAACCTCGACCTGTTCAATCAGGCTGACCAGTACCGAATCAATCCGCAGGTCGGCAGAACCCGCTGCTGGTTCGTCCGCCGCCGTGGCTCCGCTATGGGCCAGCAGAATTCCGGCGCTGATGGTGAACAAATAAATTAATACTCGTAACTGACTCATGGTCTTCCCTTCCTGGTGAGGGGAAAGTAAAAGGAATTGATCAGGTCAAAGACGGAAACAGGCTCCGTAAACGTTGCTTTTCAGGTGTTTTCAACTCATACCACATCCGCATTTCGAAGGCTATCTTAATTGCCGGAACTCTGTTCACGCGATGAAAA
>NZ_CALFPF010000625.1 GCF_937919775.1 uncultured Gimesia sp. | reverse complement strand
TTTCCTTCACCGTTTCTGATAACAATTCAACAATGAAACACTTCATTAACTGCATTATGTTCGTCACACTCCTCGCATTGCCGGCCCGGTCGGCGGAGGCGTGTATGAACTGTGCGAACAGTGTGACTGAGGTGCAGTTTCCCTATCTCGGATCGCTGATGAGTGTGTTTTTCGGCTGGCTGGTTCTGTCTCTGATTTTCAGTCGGCCGCTGGCGACGGGGGTCAAACGGTTTCTCTATTTTGGCGTGCCGATCCTGATTTTGGGTGTTCTGCTGATTGTCCCGCTGGTGCTCGGACTACCGGTGGTCCTCTGCTGGATCTTTTATCTTGTCTTCAGAGTACTGCAGTTTCTCGAAACGAAAGACAAATGGGGACGGAAGAATCTGCTCCCGCTCGGCGTGAATGCGATCGCGCTGATACTTTCGTTTGTGCTGATTTTTGTCACAACGAGCCGGGCCAATTCGACGCCGGGACTGATAGCTTCTCTGGGCAAGATTGGGCCGCACTCTACCGGCAGTGTTCACAACTTGATGTCGCGCGTGATCCAACGCGGGCCGGAAGTCGTGACTCCTCTGCGTGCCGCGTTAGAACAAACTCTGGACAGAGAATATATCAGTCCGTTTCGAACGGTCCAGATTGCCTATTGCCTGAGCCAGATCGGTGGCGATCAGGCGGAAGCCGCATTGAAGCAGGCAATCGAACAACACATCACCTTCGATGACGACTTTTACGGCAAATGGGAAACAGCGGTCTGCTGTCTGTACGCCGAGTCTGCCCGGGAACGTGCGGTCCCCACGCTAATGAAACTGCTGAATTCGGCAGAGGGAGAACAGGCGGACCAGCAGCGGCTTCTCGCGTTACTGGCGCTGGCGCGAACACAAGATCCGACTGCCGTAGAAACCGTGCTGGACCATGCCGGTTTTCTACAGGAGCCGCCCAAGAAAAAACAAAGTCAGCGTTGGCAAACGGCGATGATCATCGTAACCCTGCAGGCACTCGCGGAAGGAGAGAGTCCGGTCGACCTCAGTGCCAGCCCGGTTTATGAGCCGCTGCGTCTCGGCCTGAATCCTGACAGTCGGACCAAAACTGGAATCAAGTGGGATGACCGCTGGAACGGGGAACTCGACACGGAAGCGTTGAAAAAACACTGGTCTGCTTTATTGAATCAGGTGGAGATCGAGCGGGAAATTTCTGCATTGTGACGAATCGAACTCATTTCCGACTGTTCTGTCATGTTTATTCCGTTGCCATTGCGTTATGGCTGTTTACAAAACTCTGATCGAGCCGTCAGAATAGAGAACTGACGACCTCGGCAATGCAACCTGTTTTTCTAATGCGATGATATGAAGATTCGTTTCAAGCTCTTGATGAGCATTTTATTTGTGCTCTGTTTCATAGTCCCGTTTTTGGTTCTGAATGTGGAATGGTTCCTGCAGAAACAGCGCACGACCGCTGAGATCGCACAACCTGAACTGGCCATCATGGGCTTGCTGTGTCTGCTGTCGTGGCTTTCAGTAGACTATCTCGAATCATTCGCGCGAATTTTCCTGGAACTCGTCGGCTTATTTTTTAGCTTACTGACAATCATTCCGGGAGTTCCCTTCATCATTGCCGGAATCGTATTTGGCATATTCCTGATACAGCATGAATCGAAAGAGACGCCGCCGCCCACCAGACACTTCACAAAGTTTGAACAGCCCAAAAAAAATTTGGCACAAACACAGGCCCAACTGAAACAGCAAATGGATCAGGCGGTCAAACGGGATTTTATTCGAAAAACACTCCGCCTGAAAAGCAGGCCGGAAGATGAAGTCATGCTCAGACTGGCAGGTCTGGATCTGACAGACAAGATCCCCCAGGTGTCTGCATCCAATACCTATGTAAGACAGGAGATTGTGCTGGAATTGCTTAAGAGGGAACAGGAAGCAGGCTATCGGTCGGATTTCAGCGGTGCAGATCTGAGGGATCTCGATTTCAGCAGGCGTCTGTTGAAAGCCCGTCATCTGGAAGGAGTCCTGGAAGGCGCTGATTTCAGTTCTGCTAATCTGCTGGGGGCGAAATTCAGGGGCACGAACCTGCAGGGCGCCAATTTTTCAAAATCACTTGCGATTCGGACTCATTTTTACGATGCGAATTTAATCGATGCCAACTTTGAAATGGCAAACCTGCAGGGAGCCGGTTTCTCCGGAGCCCGTTTACGGGGCGCCCGTCTGCACCAGGCCTACCTGCTCCAGACGTTTTTCATGGGCGCTTACCTGAATGGCGCCACCGTCGATTCATTACATTGGGTTAAAGACTATAATCGGATGCATTCCTTCTCAGTCCCGTTCTTAATGAGATGGCACAAAATCGTTGAAGAGAAAGACGATCAGGGAAATTCGATCTATATCTTACGCGGCGACGATCCACCTGTAGAGGCTAGAAAACCCTGATCTCAGTTCCGAAGATGAAAATCAGACGTCTATTGCATTCTGATACTGAGTCCCTGGCTGTTTAGTAAATCATGACGGACCCGGTTAGCCGGGAACAGGAAACACTGCACAGAAACGTGCGCATAAAAAAACCCTAACTCTATTCGAGATAAGGGCTTTTAAGTGGACGATATTGGATTCGAACCAACGACCTCCACGATGTCAACGTGGCGCTCTAACCAACTGAGCTAATCGTCCTGAGGTTAAGCAGGGTAAGCATCGATGAAGATATCGTCAAGTTCCAGACCGTATTCTGTGAAAAAAACCACCGAATGCTGGAATCGCGCGTCCTGTCTGACCGATCATACCAATTTCAAGGCTTTCCCGCGATTTTCCTGCGAAACGGCGAACATTGACGCGGACATAACCTGTCGCATATAAAGACCATACCTCCTTCGAACTGCCTGAGCAGTGGGCCCTTTGTAACGGCGACTGTGGTGGTTCCGACTTTAGACCAAGTTCAGAAAATCGAATGATTCAAATCAAATTACCTGATGGAACCGTTAAAGAGTATTCAGACAACAGTACAGCCTTAGATGTGGCCCAATCAATCGGCGAGCGACTGGCCAATGCGGTCGTCGCTGCTGAAGTGGATGGAACCGTTTGTGATGCGTTTCGCCCCTTGAAAGAGGTCTCTGGCTCTCCAGAAATTTCGCTCCGCCTGCTGACCGAACGTGACGCGGAAGCACTGGGCGTCTTACGTCACTCCTGTGCCCACATCATGGCACGCGCGGTAATGCGGCTCTGGCCGGGCATTCAACTGGCATTCGGCCCGACCCTGCCGCACGGCTTCTATTACGATTTTGGTCTCGAACACACCATCAGCGAAGACGACTTCCCCAAAATCGAAGAAGAGATGAAGAAAATCATCAAAGACGAAGAGCCGTTCGAACGGTTCTCTCTCGACCGGGCCGAAGCGATCTCGTTTGTGAATGAAATGGATCAGCATTCGAAAGCCGAACATATCGCAACCGGTCTCGCCGATCACGGGCAGCTCAGCTTTTATCGTCAGGGGGAATTTGTCGACCTCTGTCGCGGACCGCACATTCCGAATGCGAGCAGAGTCAAAGCCTTCAAGCTGCTGTCGGTTGCCGGTTCCTACTGGAAAGGGGACGCCGGCAACAAACCGCTGCAGCGTCTGTATGGCACCGCCTTTTTCAGCAAGAAAGATATGAACCAGTATCTGGAACAGGTGGAAGAAGCCAAACGCCGTGATCATCGGGTGCTGGGGAAAAAACTGGGACTGTTCCAGATCAACCCCGAAGTCGGTCAGGGGCTCTGTCTCTGGCTGCCCAAAGGGGCCACCATCCGCGCGGTGCTCGAAGACTTCATCAAGGTCGAGCTGACCCGCCTTGGTTATCAGCCGGTCTACTCGCCGCACATCGGTCGGGTGGAACTGTATGAAACCAGTGGTCACTTTCCTTATTATCGCGATTCCCAGTTCGCACCGCTGTTCGGCCACGACGCCGGCCAGCTGGTTGATTTCTGGGTACGGAAGCTGGAAGAAGACGATCTGTCGGCTGAGGATGAAGCGACCTTTTTCAAATCGTCACGGGTCATGAACTGCGATTTCGAATTCCCGCCGGGCGCGAGCCGCGAAGAAAAATTCACAATCCTGAAAGCCTGGGAACACAAACACGAGCGTTATCTGCTGAAGCCGATGAACTGCCCGCATCATGCCGAGATGTATAAAGCGATGCCGCGCAGTTATCGCGATCTGCCTGTGCGTCTGGCTGAGTTCGGCACCGTGTACCGTCACGAACAGACGGGCGAACTGAACGGCATGTTACGCGTCCGCGGCCTGACTCAGGACGACGCGCATATCTTCTGCACTCCCGAGCAGGTCGAAGGCGAATTCCAGGCGACTTTGGAGCTGGTCAAATTCGTGCTGGCCTCGGTCGGTCTGGATAATTTCCGCGTGCAGCTTTCACTCCGCGATCCCGGCAGCGATAAATATGTCGGCAGCGAAGAGAACTGGCAGCATGCGGAAAACAGTCTGCGCAAGGTGCTCAAAGCGTCGGGCATGTCCTTCAGCGAGTGCGAAGGGGAAGCCGCGTTTTACGGGCCGAAAGCCGACTTTATGGTGTCGGACTGTATCGGCCGTGAATGGCAGCTCGGAACCGTACAGCTCGATTACAATCTGCCCGAACGGTTCAAACTCGAATATACCGGGTCGGACAATCATCCGCATCGTCCGGTGATGATTCACCGTGCCCCGTTCGGATCAATGGAACGCTTCACCGGCATGTTGATCGAACATTTCGCAGGTGCGTTTCCGCTCTGGCTCGCGCCGGAACAGATTCGCGTGCTGCCTGTCAGCGACAAGACACTCGACTATGCAAACGAAGTCGCTGCCCAGCTTCGAAAGAACGGGTTCCGGATTTCCATCGACACCCGCAGCGAGAAAGTCAACGCGAAGATCCGCGATGCCCAGCTGGAACTGATTCCGTACATGTTCATCGTCGGGCCCAAAGAAGCCGAGCAGAACGCGGTCGCGGTGCGCGATCGGATCGACGGCGATCTGGGTCCGATGCCTTTAGCCGACGCGATTGCCAAGCTGAAGCAGGAAGCCGACCAGCGGGTCGTGCGACAGGTAGTCGAAAGCAGCTTTTCCGGCATCGAAGGACAAACCGAGCAGTCAAACGAGTATTAAACCATTTGTAGGGGCAGCCCTGTGTGGCTGCCCGCTATATCGGGATGTTAGCTTATAGGTTTTTCGAACGGTTCAACATTTTGCGAAGGTTCAACTGGTCCCATCCGGACGACGGCTCTCAATTGAGACCAACCAGGCGGGCGGGCACATAGACCCGCCCCTACTTTCGTGTTTTTTGTGGTAGCAAAAATACGAGCGTTTATTGAAACCAGCGATTCTGAGGAGTAGGGTGCGGACCCATGTGTCCGCCCGCCTGGCGAGATGTGATAAAGATTCATTCATCCGAGGGAACCATTTTGTACATTCAATTGATTCCCCAATGCCACTTCAATCTCGCGGGGAGACACATGGGTCTCCCCCTACATTTTGCATAGTTCGAAAGTCGCTATCAACGACTGTTGGCAAGCCAACAGTGGCACCCACTTCAGATACCTTTCGTGTGGTTTCGTGGTAGTAAAAATACGAGCGTTTATTAAAACCAGTGATTCGGATTCGTAGGGTGCGGACCCATGTGTCCGCCCGCCTGGCGAGATGTGATAAAGATTCATT
>NZ_CALFPF010000624.1 GCF_937919775.1 uncultured Gimesia sp. | reverse complement strand
TTCCACCAGAAAATAGTTGACATTTTTGCAAACGTATCAGTAAACTTTTAATTAATCTTATGTATATTAATATACATAAGATTATGCTGAGTGGTTCATATTTACGCACTAAGTCGAACATATTGCAAATCTGAATGAGAATCCAAATCCGTTTTAGCTCGATTCAACTCTTGTCTTAGCCAAACAGGTCCCTTTGAGTTCCGGAAAATTCGGTGTTCCTCGGGGAATGGAGATGTTTTTATCAATATCGACTTATTTCATTTTTTCAAAGGAAAAGCAACATGAATCTGAAACGTTCACAGAAGCATGGTTTTACGTTGATTGAATTATTGGTCGTAATTGCCATTATTGCAATTCTGATTGCCCTATTGTTGCCCGCAGTGCAACAGGCGCGGGAAGCGGCCCGGCGGAGTTCCTGCAAGAATAACCTGAAACAACTTGGTCTGGCGTTTCATAATTATCATGAAACGTTCCAGCAGTTTCCTCTGCAACAAACGTGTTGTTATACCGGTGATACAGGCTCCCCCGCTCCACAGACATGGCGTATCCGTCATAGCTGGACGGTACGGATTCTGCCGTATATTGATCAGTCGACCATTTATAACCAGATAAATTTCAGCACGGACGGCATGTCTGGCACCAACCTTACGCTAAAGAAGAACCGGCTCAAGGTCGTTGAGTGCCCCTCAGATCCCCAGATTCAGGATACCGATACGGGGGCTGACGATGCCGGCGGTGAACTGCGCGGACAGACAGATTATGCGATCTCAGCCGGAGGACACCCCAACAGCACTGCGACCACACCGGGGACGTCCGGTGCTGGTTATGGTCAATTCAGTTCTATCAATCCTCCCAAGGTGCGTGACGTGCGGGGCATGTTCAGTCGCAGCGGGTACTCTGCGAAAATCAGCCATGTGACAGACGGGACGACTAATACCATCATGATCGGCGAAGTGCTGGGTCCTCAATGTCTCTGGCAGGATTGGGGTTATCAGAGCTGGGGCACGATGGCGCATCCGATCAATTACCGGAATGAGGAATTGATCGCCGGTACGCTCAGTCGCGGAGATGCGAACGCCTGCATCGGATTTCGCAGCCGTCATACAGGAGGCGCCTTTTTCACAATGGCCGACGGCAGCGTGCATTTTCTAAGTGAAAACATCGACGGCAATCTTTATCGAAATCTGGGCGATAAAGCCGACGGCAATGCGATCGGTGACTTTGGCGGTTAACGCTGCTTCACTTCGGTCAACTGTGAATTCAATCAGACGTCTTACTTTGTGATCAGCTCATGAAGTAAGACGTGGTTGGATCGAAAGTCAACTATGCATCAGGAATTCAGATCACACCTTGAAAGGCGCTTCATGTCAGGATATCGAACAGGATTTTTTTGCTTAGCATTTATTATGAGTCTGATGATGACCGGTTGTGGAGGAGGCATTGATGACGCGCCGGAAGTCGCTATTGTGACGGGAACCGTGATCTGGAACGGAAAACCTCTGGAAGAGGGGACCATTGCCTTTCATCCCGTCTCAGGCCGTTCTGCTTCAGGAACCATCAAAGGGGGAGAGATTGTGGAAGTAACAACCACGGTCAAAGGCGATGGTGCTCCCGTGGGGGAAAATAAAGTCACAATTTTTGCAACCAAACCTGATGAGAAGGATGCCTCAGGAATGGGCACCATTTCGCTGATTCCCGAACGGTACAACGACGTCAACAAATCCGGCTTGAAAGCCACGATCAAAGGGAATGCAGAAAATAAGGTCAACTTCGATCTGGTAAAATGAGGAATCGTCACCGCTTCAGAGTCAGGAATCGGGGTTGTTGCTTCCCGGAATGACTTTGGTTAAATCGCGTCCGAGAATCGAAGGGCACCAGTGGCGCTCGATATGTTCGATGATCATTTCGGTTCCTCGCGTGTGGCTGACATACGGACGGTCGCGGGGGTCATACAGCGCATCAGTCTGATCGCGGCACAGAACCACATTCATCTCCAGATATTTCAACTGACGAATTCCAAACGGGCGACCTAACACGCACATGTTGGTGTGCACGCCCATCAGCACAATGTTCTTGCGCTGTTCCTGTTGCAGAAAATTATAAATCTCCTGTCCGTTCGCGCTGATCACGTCGTAGCCGACCATTTTGATCGCCGGATGCTGATGGCGGTCGGTATTCTTTTTGTAATCGGCGATCGGGTCATCACAGCCTCGCAAACTGGATTCCGTGGAACGTTGTACTGTGTCATCCACGGGGAGCGGCGGTTCTTTTTCCGGGTTCAGGTAACACCAGCTCTGAATTGGAACGGGAGGCTTTGACGGTTTGGCTTCCTTGCTCCGTTTGCGAAACGGCGTCTCTTCGTATAATTGAATCCCACCACTGGGAGCATGGATGATGGCGACACCCTGGTCGCGGGCCAGCGAAATAACCTGATTCATCTTCGGTGCCATCCGGTCCACCCGCTGGGCGGCGAGCTTGCAGGGATGATCGGCCCACATGTCGCAGATGATGATGGCGGTTTCCGATGCGTTCCACTCTGTCTTTTCTGTGGTAGGTTTATCTGGCGTTTCAGCTGCGCGTTTTCGCAGATTGATCGACAGTTTACCGGGAACGGCGGGAATGCTTCGGGAGGTGACTTGCGAAGCATCTGCCAGGAGAGCAGTGAAAGAGGGGAAGAGCGAACCAGCCACGCACCCTTGCAAAACCGTGTTCAAAAACAGTCGTCTATGCTGGATGTGATCTGTCAGCATGATGGCTCCTGAGGAGTTAAAATAAGGAAAACGCAATTTCTATTGTGAAGCCGGACAGTGATCAATTCAATCCGGATTTAACAGAAAATCAGCAAGTTACTCAATTTGCGAGTGGAATTTCAGAAAGCGAATCCGCAACCAGAGGGCCGCTTAAAAATGGCTGGCAGCCCCTGATGGTTGCAAATGTGTGTTTATTCCTCAGTCGTTCGCTTCAGCCAGTCTCCACACAACTCAGGCCAGCCGGAAATCGGATTTTCGGAAGGCCGCAGGCCGTAACCGTGTCCCCCTTTTGCGTAGAGATGTAGTTCGGCGTCGACTTCGGCGTCTTTCAGATCGCGTGTGTAGTTGAATGCGCTGTCGACCAGCCGCCGGTCATCTAGCGTCTGCACGATGAAAGCGGGCGGGGTTTTGGCGTCGACTTTGATTTCGGGAGCCGACTTGCGTTTATCATCTTTTTCGTAGATATACGCGGGGTAAATCAGCACGGTGAAATCGGGACGACAACTCAGTTTGTCGGCTTCGTCGATTGCTGCATAATTGCGTTTCTCATAATTCGTGGAAAGATTCGCCGCCAGATGACCGCCGGCGGAGAAACCGAGCACACCGATCTGTGCGGGATTGATGCCCCAGTCCTTGGCTTTACTGCGGACAATGCCCAGGGCACGTTGGGCGTCTTTGAGGGATTCCTCGCGCTGTTTGTCGGGCACCGTGTACTTGAGAACCACAGCGTGAATGCCAATCGAGTTTAACCACTCGGCAATTTCGGTGCCTTCCAGATCATAGGCCAGAATGTTGTAGCCGCCCCCCGGAAAAATCACGACTGCGGGGGCATTCGGTTCCGCGTTTTTGGCTTTATAGAATTCAATCGCGGGCCGTTTGACTTTGGTGATGCGGACAATATTACTGTATGCGACTTCATCATCACTTTTGTCCAACAGGGGGCGATCAGGCCAGACAGCGATCCGCTCGTCGGGTTCCGGCGTTTTAATCGGTGCTGCGGCCAGCGATAACAGTAAAAAAACAGTCAGACAAATGTGTTTCATTGTGGTGCTCTCCGATATGATTTCGTTTCTGATTTCCAGATGCGGAATGATAATTTCAGGAATTCATGATAGCGGTATTGGCGGGCCAGTTGTAGTCCGACGTGCTTGCCTTCCCCTGCTTCCGCGGGTGATATTCGGGAAAACTGTTGATCACTGTGTTTGGGGAGGGTACCATCAAGGTGATGAGTCTCACCGCGATGGGCCCCGGCGCCGATCGCAAAACACTCCCCTGAAACAGGAAAGTCCCTCAGCATGGTTCGATTTTCGCTTTGCCTTCTATTTGTTTTCAGCCACGCTCTTTACACAGACGCAGCGGAACCCGCCAATCCAGAACCTGTGGAGTGGAAAGCGGGAGTCGCTTCTGCAAAGATCACTCCCGAAAAACCGCTGCCGATGGCCGGTTATGCAGGCCGCAAGGAACCGGCGGAAGGGACCGAGCAGGATCTGTATGGCAAAGCACTGGCGATCGAAGACAAAGCAGGAAACCGAGTCGTGTTTCTGACGCTCGATCTGATTGGCGTGGTTGACCAATTGCGGGCCGATGTGACAAAACAGGTTCAGGAGAAATACAACCTGCCGCCGCAGGCGCTGCTGATGAATGCCTCGCACACGCATTGTGGTCCCGCTTATGGCCGCGATGATGCGAAAGAATATTACGACACACTGGTGCCGGCTCTGGTCAATGCGATTGGCGAGGCCATTGAAGGGATGCAGCCGGCCAAACTAAGCTGGTCGGCGGCACGCTGCTCAGTCGCCATGAACCGCCGCACGCCAACTGCCACCGGGTATCGTAATCACCCGAATCCCAACGGCCTGGTCGATCATCAGGTACCCGTGCTCAGAGTGGATGACCCGAAAGGGGAATTGAAAGTGGTGATGTTCGGTTATGCCTGTCATAATACGACGATGGGCTTTCGCAAATGGCTGGGCGATTATGCCGGGTTTGCGCAGGAGTATTTTGAAAAGGATCATCCGGGCGTAACAGCGTTATTTATGATGGGCTGTGGCGGTGATCAGAACCCGTATCCGCGCAGCGAACTGCATTATGCACATAAGCACGGTCGTTCGCTGGCGACCGCAATTGAAGCCGCTCTGGAAGTCAATCAGCGAACCCCCTTGCATCAGCATGTTTTACACGGACCGCTCAAAACGGCTTACGGAACCGTGCAACTTGAATATCTGCCGGAAAAGAACCGGGAGCCCTGGGACTATCCGGTGCAGGTAATTCAATTCGGTAACGATCTGACCCTGGTAGCGCTGGGAACGGAAGTCGTCGTTGATTACTCACTCCGCATCAAGCAGGAGCTGTACGAACCGGAGGGACCTGCGATCTGGGTCGCCGGTTATTCGAACGTCTATTCCGGATACATTCCCAGCAAGCGGGTTTTGCTCGAAGGGGGCTACGAAGCGAGCCGTCCGTATAAGCCCGATGTCGAAGAACGCATCATCGGTAAAGTTCTGGAATTGAATGCGGGGCTGCAGGGGGCGGCTGCCAAATAACGGGCTTCCCAGAGAATCTGCTGCATCTCTGATTGAGTTGACGCGACTTTTCTCATAGGATAAGAGTACATAAACAATCTTTAATATGATTCTGGACGCCTTCCTCTGTCACGTTCCGGAGAAACGACCATGTTTCCGGCCTGCCAATTTTCTTTCCCGAAACGTGAGTGCCTGCTCATCGCACTGCTGATGTCTTGCGTGGCAGCGAAAGCGAATGCGGAAAAACCGTCACCCGGGCTGGAACTCTTCGAAAATAAGATCCGTCCGGTGCTGATTGAACATTGTTACGAATGTCATTCCGCTGCGACGACTGAAATCAAAGGGGGCTTGCGAGTCGACAGCCGTGACGCACTTCGCTCGGGCGGCGAAACGGGGGCTGCTGTCGTGCCCCACAAAGTCGATGAGAGTCTGTTGCTCGACGCGCTACGACATGAATCCTTCGAGATGCCTCCGGGCAGGAAACTGTCTGAGGAAGTCATTGCCGATTTTGTGAAGTGGGTCGAACTGGGTGCTCCCGACTCGCGCGACAAACCGCCCACGATAGCAGAAGCGGCGTCGCTTTCCTGGAAAGCCATTTTTGAAAAGCGTCGGAAATGGTGGAGTCTGCAACCGCTGAAGGAGGTCAAGCCACCCGATCCGGAAGCAAATGACTGGTCACAACAACCGGTCGACCGATTTCTGCTTGCAGCCATGCAAACGGTCAAACTGGAACCGGCTCCCGAGGCAGAGCCGCGCACCCTGATGCGGCGTCTGTCATTTGTGCTTACCGGATTGCCTCCCGATCCCGCACAGGTCCAGCAGTTCGTGGCGGATTCAAAACGCGATTCGGCAGCCGCTTATGAAAAGCTGGTGGACCAGTTGCTCGCTTCACCTCATTTCGGCGAGCGATTTGCACGACATTGGATGGACGTGGTTCGCTATACCGATACTTACGGTTATGAATGGGATAATCCGGCGAAGGGGGCGTGGGAGTATCGCGATTACTTAATCCGCGCGTTCAACCAGGATGTCAGTTATGACCAGCTGGTCCGCGAACAGATTGCCGGCGATCTGTTGACGCAACCCCGCATCGATCAGAACAGCGGTTTTCATGAAAGCCTGATCGGCCCCCTGTTTTATCATATGGGAGAACATCGCCACGGCGACAGCCTGGATTTCAACGGCATTCATCAGGAGATGATCAACAACAAAATCGACGCATTCTCCAAAGCCTTTCTCGCCAACACCGTCGCCTGTGCCCGTTGTCACGATCATAAACTCGATGCGATTTCACAGCGCGATTATTATGCGCTGGCCGCCGTCTTCATGACGCCCCGCTGGACGTCTCGCGTGATTGATGTGCCCGGTAAACACGATGAGCTAATTGAAAAACTCAAACAGTTGCGCGGCGAGATTCATCAGGAATTAAAACAACGCTGGAAAACAGAGGCGGGACAGTTTGCCGAGGAACTCTCGCAGGCTTTGGATGAAAAAACAGACAATCCGCGTGCCGCGCTCTGGCGCACCGCGATTGGACTGAATGCAGACGAAGAAAAAAAGGCGGCAAAACCTAAACTGGGTGAAGTGGCTTATCCCACTCAACGGTTGCTCACAGTTTCGAAGCCGGCAGAACTCGCGGCTGTCTGGCAGCAACTTTCCACGGAATGGAAAACGGCCAGCGAAACGCACCGCCGCCAGAATCAGGAGCGATTTAACGTACTCACCGATTTTGAACAGCCCGGCTTTCCTGCAGACTGGCAGACCGAAGGAGATGGGATTCGTCACGGTTACGTAAACGATGGTACGCCTTTGATTGCACTGGAAGGGGGGGATGTTGTTCAACGTGTGCTGCCTCGCGGTTATCACACACAGGCGCTCTCTTCCAAACTGCCGGGAGCGATCCGGCCTCCTGCGGAACGGGACATCTCGGGGAAGATAGTCAGCCTCGAATTAGCGGGGGGCGAGTGGAGCGGATTTATTCGCGTTCCTGATAACGCGTTTCAAACCGAGAATGTGATCTTTTTCGACCACAGTGAACCAAAGTGGCAAACCTTTGCCGACCGGCCGCTGGTGAATGGAATTCAACGTCTGACATTTGAAATTGCCACCAGCGATCTGAACCCCAATTTCCCGCCACGCACTGGCAAAACGCGAGCCGGTGGCAAACTGTTGCCTGCTGAAGATTTTGGTTTTGATAAACGCAGCTGGTTCAGCGTGACGCGCATCGTGACGCACGATGCTGCGGGCGTTCCTGCTGACGAATTGGGCCGATTCGAAGCGTTGTTTGTAATGGCTGCCCCGCAAAGTTCTGCGGAAGCCTGTCAGCATGTTGGTGGCTGGTTGTTGGCGGCGGTTCAGCGGTGGTCGGAAGACAAAGCGAGTTCAGAGGATGTCAAACTCATCAACTGGTTACTGGAGAAACAACTGCTCAACAATACGGCCGGCAATGATTTACGGCTGGTTCAATTGTTGGCAGACTATCGTCGTGTGGAACAGCAGTTGCCGTTTGCACACACGGCGAACAGTATGGATGAGCGGGGTTTCACTCCCGTCCGTTATCCGCTCAATGTGCGCGGCAATGTTGATGAGTTGGGCCCGCTGGTCGCGCATGATTTTCTGGAAGTCTTCGCGGGGCAAAACGGCGTCAGTCAGAGTCCCGGCAGTGGTCGACTGGAACTGGCCGAATTTCTGGTGAGCCCGCAGCATCCGCTGACAGCGCGGGTCTATGTGAACCGGGTCTGGCAGTGGTTATTTGGTGAGGGGCTGGTCAGAACGCCGAACGACTTCGGCCATCTGGGGGATCAGCCGACACACCCGGAGCTGCTGGATTATCTGGCGCGGGAATTCATGGCTGACGGCTGGTCAACGAAACGACTGATTCGGCGGCTGGTACTGACCCGCGCGTTTCGGCAGTCGGGACAGGTGAGTGTGGCAGCGGTCAACGTTGATCCCGATAATCGCTTGTGGCAGCACTATCCTACGCGGCGGCTCGAAGCGGAGGCGATTCGGGACACGCTGTTGACCGTATCGGGGCGACTGGATCGGCGGTTGTATGGTCGTCCTGTTGAATCTCCCCGTTCCAAAGAAGATGCTTCCAAGCGACTATTTAACGGTCCGCTGGATGGTGAAGGGCGGCGTTCTGTTTATCTGCGGATGTCAATTATGGACCCGCCCCGGTTTCTGGTGGGCTTTAATCTGCCTGATCTGAAGTTGCCTACCGGAAAACGGGATGTGACGAACGTTCCGAATCAGGCTCTGATCCTGATGAACGATCCGTTTGTAAAAGCGCAGGCGAAGGAATGGTCGGGTCGATTGGTGACACAACCGGATGAGTCTGTCGAGCAACGCATCACACAGATGTTCTTCAAAGCTTACGGCCGCGCACCCGATGCATCGGAACTGAAACGCTGGAGCGCACTGGTGCATGATTTAGGCGGCACCGCTGATCCACAAAGTCTGCTGGCCGACCCGAGTGTCTGGACTCATGTGGCGCATGCCCTCTTCAATACCAAAGAATTCATTTATTACCGGTAATCGACATGAAGACCTCACAAAAATATTCTGCCTGTTGTCCGGGACATCTGCCTGTCGCCAATCGCCGTGGTTTTCTGAAAAATACCAGTGCCGGTTTTGGCTGGCTGGCGTTGGCTGGTTTGCTGGGAAAACAGACACAGTCCCAGGCAGCGACGAAGCAGATCAGACCGCAGCATACTGCCAGGGTGAAGAATGTGATCTTCTGTTTCATGGATGGGGGACCGAGTCATGTGGATACATTCGATCCCAAGCCGGCTCTGAAAACGCACGAAGGCAAACCGATCGGGGCAGGGGCGGTTTCGAAACGCTCTCAATCGAACGCCGGTCGCGTCTGGCTGGGCAGTCCCTGGAACTTCCAGCAGCGGGGTGAAAGTGGTCTGTGGGTCAGCGATCTGTTTCCAAAGCTCGCGTCGGTGGCTGATGAGTTGTGCGTAGTGCGTTCGATGGTTGGTGAGCTGCCTCTGCACGGTCAGCAGAATTTATTGTTGCACACGGGGCGCATTATCGGCCAGGCCCCCAGTATGGGCGCCTGGGTCTCGTATGGACTGGGGACCGAAAATCAGAATCTGCCCGCGTATGTCGTGCTCAATAATGACTGGGTTCCCAACGGTGGCCTGGAAAATTTTGGCAGCTCCTTTCTGCCGGCCACACATCAGGCGACCATGGTGCGTGCGAAAGGCATTCCCGTCGATAACATTCAACCCGGCGATCCGCGGGCGCTGCAAGAACGCAAGCTGGCATTACTCGCAGAACAGGACAGCGCGTTTGCCGCACAGGCCTCAGAGGCGTCTCCGATCGAAAGTGCGATTGCCAATTATGAAACCGCATTTCGCATGCAGACGCTGATTCCGGAAGTGTCCGATATCAGTAGAGAACCTCTACATATTCAACGCGATTATGGCGTTGATTCGAAAGACGAACATCAGCACTATTATGCGACACAAGCCTTGCGGGCACGACGACTGGTGGAAGCGGGCGTGCGGTTTGTCGAGATTACCTGTCCCAGTTTTGACAGTAATAATTCTCCCTGGGATCAGCACGGCTTGCTGAAACAGAATCACGAAAAGAATGCCCGGATCACCGAGCAATCAGTGGCGGCATTGATTACCGATTTGAAATTGCGTGGACTGCTGGAGGAAACACTCGTGGTCTGGGCGGGGGAAATGGGACGCACGCCGCACACACCCAAAGTCACGCCGACCTGCGGCCGCGATCATCACGTCAACGGTTACAGTCTGTTTATGGCGGGGGGCGGTTTTAAGGGAGGGATGACCTATGGTGAGACCGATGAGTTCGGTAATTCTGTCGTGATCAATCCGCTGACGATTCATGACATCCATGCGACGATTCTGCATCAGATGGGCGTTGATCATGAAGCACTCACCTTTCGACATGGGGGCAGGGATCACCGTCTGACCGACGTGCACGGACATGTGATCAAAGAAATATTGAGCTGAGGGACTTCGTGAAGTTCCCGTTAAAAGTCAGCGCAGCGGTCTGATTTGAAGAGATCTCTGGTTGCTTGTGCCCGAATGCTCTCTTAGAATAAAAGTCGCTGCAGCGTATGCCTCCGCCGACATACCATGATTGCAGAGCAAACCGATATTCATTCCCCAACGATCCTTCCCGCCGATCTCGTTTAAAACAGGTAAAGAAACCATGTTCGATTTTAAGCAACTTCAAGCAGCAATCAAATCTGAAAACGGTGTGAGTCGGCGGTTATTCCTGTCCTACGGGGCGGCACTGTCGTCTCTGCCGTTTCTGACACCGGTCGCATGGGCTGATCGTTCGCCAGTGTTTAAGAAAGATCCGTTTACGCTGGGCGTGGCGTCAGGAGATCCTGATTCGAGCAGTGTGATTTTGTGGACGCGACTGGCTCCTGAGCCGCTGGAGCCCAATGGCGGCATGGGGCCTCAGGCGGTGGAGGTCCGCTGGGAAGTGGCAGATGATGAAGGGTTTCAGAAACCGGTTGCTTCCGGAACCGCACAGGCCACACCGCAACTAGGGCATACCGTGCACGTGGAAGTTCCCGGACTGCAGCCTGACCGCTGGTACTGGTATCGTTTTCAGGCCGGTGACGCTGTGAGCCCGGTGGGTCGCACGCGAACCATGCCTGTCGCGTCTGACATGCCGGAGCAGCTTAAGTTTGCGTTTGCCTCCTGTCAGAACTTTGAGCAGGGTTTATTTACGGCTTACGAGCAGATGTCCCGCGATGATGTCGATCTCGTGTTCCATCTGGGCGATTACATTTACGAATATGCATCCGGTCGTAATGGAAAAATCCGCACGCATCTCGGTCCGGAGATTGAAACGCTGGGTGATTATCGCGTGCGTTATGCTCAGTACCGTTCCGATCCTTTGCTGCATCAGATGCACGCGAAATGCCCGTGGTTTCTGACGTGG
>NZ_CALFPF010000623.1 GCF_937919775.1 uncultured Gimesia sp. | reverse complement strand
TCTCCGGAATATTGGAATTCACGAAAGTAAATGCCTTGGTTTTCTAGATTTGTCAGGTCTGGAAACCTTATATTCAGGCTCTAAATCGAGTATGGTGAAAGAGCACACTTTTCACTCCTGTGACTATCCATGCATACACGCGAACCAGTCCAGAGACGACCGTGTCCTCTGCCAAAACGCTTCGGTCATGCTTTACCTTGGGTATTTTAACGTCATCTATGAATATTGAAAATTTGAGTTGAAACGAAAAAGAAGATGAGTAACACAAAAAACCTGTTCGACAAAGTCTGGGACTTACACACGGTCAAAACCCTCGAATCCGGCCAGGATCAACTGCTGATCGGTTTACACCTGATCCATGAAGTGACCAGCCCTCAGGCGTTTGAAATGCTGCGTGACCGTGGTCTGACCGTTTTGTTTCCCGAACGCACAATCGCAACGGTTGACCATATTGTGCCCACACTGAGCCAGGCACGCCCGTTCGCAGACGATCTCGCGGAAGAGATGATGACCGCGATTGAGAAAAACTGTCGCGAGTTCGGAGTCACACTGCTGGACGTCAATGACAGCCGCCAGGGCATCGTGCATGTCGTCGGCCCCGAGCAGGGACTGACCCAACCAGGCATGACCATTGTTTGCGGTGACAGCCATACCAGTACCCACGGTGCCTTTGGTTCCATTGCACTGGGAATTGGTACGAGCCAGGTCGCCCATGTTCTGGCAACACAGACAATGGCGCTGGGCCGCCCCAAAGTGCGACAGATCTTGATCAATGGCGAACTGGGTCCCGGCGTGACCGCCAAAGATATTACGCTCTACGTAATCCGCAAGCTCGGCGTTCAGGGGGGCGTTGGTTATGCCTACGAATACGCCGGCGACGTCTTCGATCGCATGTCGATGGAAGAACGAATGACGGTCTGCAATATGAGCATCGAAGGGGGCGCCCGCTGCGGATACATCAATCCCGACCAGACAACAGTCGACTATCTGAAGGGACGCCCCTTTTCTCCGGAAGGAGCCGCATTTGATAAAGCCGCACAATGGTGGCTCAGCCTGGCTTCTGGTCCCGATGCGAAATTTGATGATGTCGTCGAATTCGATGCCGCCGACATTGAGCCCACCGTTACCTGGGGAATCACTCCAGCCCAGTCGGTGGGAATCTCCGAAACATTGGCCCCGATTTCAAGCTACCCTGAAGACGAACAGACGCTGATCAAAGAAGCGTTTCGCTATATGGACCTCAAAGAAAATCAGCCGATCAAGGGGCAGAAAATCGATGTTGCCTTCATCGGTTCCTGTACGAATTCAAGAATCTCCGACCTCAGAGAAGCCGCCAAAGTCGTCGAGGGACGTCATGTTTCCGAGCATGTTAAAGCGCTGGTCGTGCCCGGTTCACAACTTGTTCGCAAGCAGGCTATGGAAGAAGGACTCGATAAAATCTTCACCGATGCCGGCTTTGAATGGAGAGAGGCAGGCTGCTCGATGTGTCTGGCCATGAACCCCGATAAACTGGTTGGAAACGAGCTGTGTGCTTCTTCCAGCAACCGCAATTTTAAAGGCAGACAGGGCAGCCCGACAGGTCGCACACTGCTGATGAGCCCCACTATGGTGGCGGCGGCGGCCATCAATGGCTGCGTGTCAGATGTTCGCGAAATGTTGAACACCGTCCCCGTTTAATTTGCACAAGTAACACAACAGCTTCTAAAGCGTTTTTTAAAGACAGACCCATGAATAAAATTGAAAGCATTACCGGAACCTGTATCCCTCTGTTACTGGATGACATCGACACCGACCGGATTATCCCCGCACGTTTTTTACGCTGCGTCACCTTTGAAGGGCTGGGAGAACACGCGTTCGAAGATGATCGCCAGCAGGATCCAGACCATCCGTTTGATAAACCGCAGTATCAGGGCGCTTCGATTCTGCTTGGCGGCCGTAATTTCGGCTGTGGCTCTTCGCGCGAGCATGCCCCTCAGTCGCTGATTCGCTGGGGAATTAATGCCATCATCGCCGAATCGTATGCGGAAATCTTTTTTGGGAACTGTACTTCTCTGGGAGTTCCCGCCGTCTGTGCCAGTCGTGCCACTTTGGAAACGCTTAATCAGACGATCCAGAATCACCCGGAACAGGAAATCACAGTCGACCTGTTGACCATGAAAATCATTTGTGGCGAGCAACAGTTCGATTGCACGTTACCCGAAAATGCCCGTGCTGCTTTGACTTCAGGAACCTATGACTTTTTGGCACAATTACTGAAAAGCACTGACGAAATCAAAGCACAGGCA
Organism: uncultured Gimesia sp.; assembly: GCF_937919775.1. Lineage (GTDB taxonomy): Bacteria > Planctomycetota > Planctomycetia > Planctomycetales > Planctomycetaceae > Gimesia. The sequence continues at coordinate 6,320 of NZ_CALFPF010000623.1, read as the reverse complement.
GCAGCGGTGCCTTATTTTACATCCTTTGCCTGAGCTGCTGAGATCGGCCCTGTGCGGGAGCTCAACAGATCGAGTGGATGAAAACTTTGATGCATTAGCCATGCGTCTGACTTGAGATTCTCACGTGGTTTTATGTCTGAAAAGAAAGCGAAAAGCAATCGTCGTGATTTTCTGACTGGACGCGTTTTAAAACAAGCCGTCGAGCAAGCCGGGGAAAATCTGGCTGATTACCTGAATGACGCCACCGAGAACTTTGCCGCGCCGACCGGTGGTTCCACAATCCGTCTGGGTACGCGCGCGATGGCAACCGAATTTGCCGTTGTGATGAATCCCGGCCCCAGCCAACAGGTGATGCATGCCTCTGATGCGCTGGATATGCTGCACGAGCTGGAACAGCTGATGACGGTTTACAGAAGCACCAGCGAAATGTCGCGTGTTAACGCCGAGGCAGCCGCAGGTCCTGTGGCCATGGATACCCGCCTGTATGACATTCTCGATCAGGCCCGCCAGATCTGTCTGGAAACTTCAGGAGGCTTCGACCCTTCTTCCGGCCCTCTGATCGCTTTGTGGCGGGAGTGCAGACTACAAGGGCGGATTCCCTCGCAAGAGGAAATTGAGATTTGTCTCACCCATACGGGCATTGATCAGTTTCAATTTGATCCGACCGCCAAAACCATTCAATTCCGCTCTCCTGAAAACGAGTTAAATCTGGGAGGGATTGGCAAAGGTTATGCGCTGGACATCGCGGGACAGTTCCTGACAGAGCAGAATCTGGAAAACTGGCTGTTTTATGGCGGTTTCAGCAGCATTCTTGCCAAAGGGACTCACAATCAACTTCCGGGCTGGCCTGTCGGCATCAAAAACCCGCTGTTTACCAGCCAGAGATTAGGGACGATTTTGCTGCACGACAATGCCATGTCAACCAGTGGATCTTCAGTACAGCACTTTCGTCATGACGGAAAACGCTACGGCCACATTCTGGACCCGCGAACGGGGTGGCCCGTTTCGGAATTACTGTCTGTAACGGTTATCGCCCCTGATGCGGCGCTGGCAGATGCACTTTCCACTGCTTTTTACGTAATCGGGATCGAAAAAGCTCTGGAGTATTGCGATCACCATAGCAATGTCGGTACGATTTTAATTCCACCCCCTACCCAAGGCCGAAAACTCTCCCCGGTGATTCGCGGAATTCCGAATGAGTTTCTGTTCCTGGATCGCGACCAATTGTTGTCAGAATGATTTGTCGCTATAAAGGAATCTACGAAGAACAATTTGATTCCGGTCAGGATTCCTGTTCACGCAGCATGTGACCGGAATCGATTGACCAGAGCTCCTGGGGGCTCCCTGCCAGGGATCATGTTCTTTTTAAAATTGAAATCACCGTGTCACGCAGCAAGTATTCTTAATGACGGTTTATCCTGATCTGAGAATCTGCTGTGATGTGACCAGAGAGTGCCTGCCACAATCTTCGACTTGAAATCTTCAGGACAGAAGAAGTCGCAAGAGAGTACGCTCTCGCAAACCAGATAAATCGGAATCGAAATATTTAAATCCCCTTAAAATAACAAAGGGTTTATCAGTGCAAGATCTAAAGAAAATCTCGGGGATCGCGATCCTGTTCATTGTTGTGTTACGACTTTGTATCGGCTGGCAACTGCTCTACGAAGGCCTGTGGAAGATCGAGACCTTAAGCACCAACAGACCCTGGACCGCAGCCGGTTATCTGAATAATGCCAAAGGGCCGTTTCGCGATCATTTCCGTAACATGACCGGTGATCCCAATGATCTGAACTGGCTGGATGCAGATAAAGTGAAAGCGAAGTGGCTCGCCTGGGAGCAACGTTTCCTGAATCACTACCCGGATCTGACTGATGCCCAGAAATCCAAATTGCACCAGATGGTTAGTGGAAACACGGCGTTTGCCGCAGAACTCAGTTCCCTGCCCCCGGAAGTCAAAATCGGAGGCAGCCTGGGAAATGTCGTGCAGTATGACGCGAAACGAAAACGCCTGATTGTCGATGGTGAGAAACATTTGACGCCCGCTGAAAAACAACGCCTGCAGTCAATGGTTCCCGTCATAAAGGGACCAGACGGTAAATTGACCGGAGGCACCAAACTGGATCAGGAATTCTACATCGCTGTCGACAAGGTGTATGACCGCTCTGCCCGTCTGAGCTACATTGAAAGAATGCAGGCTTCACTCCGCGGAAACCCGGAACTGGCTGGCCAGATCGACGTCGAACAGGAAGGCACCATCGACGGCAAACGCATCGGCAAAATTGAACAATACCAAATGGCCTTGGATCGCTACGAACAGAAACTGGCAAACGCAGACCAGCAATTTAAAGTCGACCACCTCGATAAACTCTGGGCCGAGATCCAGCAGATGAAAGCCGGCCTGGTGAATCCGATTCGCGCCATGGAAGACGAAATGGAAGAAGAAGCCTTGAAGCTGCTCACACCGGAACAAATGGCGGCTGGCCCCATCCCTCGCGAAGACACACAAATTCATCGTGTGAATATGATGACCATAGCAGCCCTGACAATTCTCGGCTTCCTGCTTCTGGTCGGGTTTGGAACCCGCATTGCAGCCGTCGCGGCTGCCGGCATGCTGATGTCGTTTTATCTGGTCATGCCCCCCTGGCCGGGAGTTCCGGAAATCCCGGGACCTGAACACAGTTTTATTGTGAATAAAAACATGATCGAATCCCTCGCACTACTGGCCATCGCATGCCTGCCTACGGGAACCTGGTTTGGCATTGATGGCTTAATTTATCGCTTTTTCCACAAAAAGAAAAAATCTGCAAACTAAACCAGTTGATTCCGCTCAAAATTTCGTAGGAAACGAAGGTAACTCTAACAAAAGCCTTGTTTCCCGCCTATAATTGAACAAACCATTCATCCCTACCGGTAACAGATACGCGTTGCGTATCAGGAGCAAACATATGAAATTAACTCCCGAACAGGAACAAATCGGCAAAGATAATTTTAACGAAGCGGTTGCATTTACAAGGCGTGACTTCATCACAACGGCCGCTGCTGCGACCACGGGTTTAGGTGCGGCTTATTTTGGATATGAAAAAATCAAAGGCAAGCCGGTCAAAGTCGGCTTCATTGGAACCGGCGATGAAGGCAGCGTGCTCATCACACAGCATCCGCCCGAATATATGGAAATTGTCGCGATTGCCGACCTGCGGCCTTCTAACCTGATGAAGGCAATGCACGGACATGGCAATGAACACCGCATCGGACTGATCAAAAAACTGGGACAGGAAAAAGCATCTCAGATCCAACAGTTCGACGACCACAAAAAGCTGATCGCCGCCAAGGATCAATTGGGTCTGGAAGCAGTTGTGATCGCCGTCCCTCTCAGCCAGCACGCACCGATTGCCATGGCTGCGCTCGACGCCGGTCTGCATGTGCTTTCTGAAAAATTGATGGCACATAATATTACCGAGTGCAAAGAACTCATCAAAAAAGCGCGGGATAAAAAACTGCTGCTGGCCGTCGGACACCAGCGTCACTACAGCGTGCTATACGACAATGCCAACGAGATTGTCAAACGAGGTGAACTCGGCGATATTCGTCACATCCGTGCCCAATGGCACCGCAACAACAGTTTTCCGGGACGCGACAGCTGGCGCAAGAGTGTGCCCAAAGAAGATGCGGCAGCGCTGGCTGAAAAAGTCAAAGAGTACGGCTACGACAACATGGATGAACTGATTAACTGGCGTCTGTATAATAAAACCGGCGGTGGTTTGATGGCAGAACTGGGAAGCCACCAGCTGGATGCCTGCAGTATCTTTCTGGGGAAAGTGCATCCCCTGGCCGTGCAGGGTTATGGTGGCAAGAACTTCTATGGCGTGAAGGGGATCGGTTCGAAAGATAAACAGGAAGACGATCGTGAGATCGACGACCACGTTTATGTGACTTTAGAATTCCCCGGCCCGCATTACGACGCCGAAACCAATCCGCGCGATATCAGTATCGTGACCTACTCGTCCCTCAACACAAACAGTTGGGAGCCTTATGGGGAAACGGTTCTGGGTAGTCGCGGCACTCTGATCATGAAGACCGAAAAAGAGGCGCTGCTCTTCAAAGAATCCAGCCCTTCCACCGGTGCGGGCGGACCGGATCAGCGGCTCTGGGTCATCAACTCCAGCGATGGCGGCGGCCCGGTTCTGGATGCTTACGAAACGACGGCCCCTTCAGCGGCCGCTTCGGACGTCAACCAGGCGATTGGTGATAAGATCAGTCGCGGTTACACGGAAGAAATGGAACATTTCGCCCATTGTATTCGGACCAATAACTTCAAAGGCCCCCTCGAAGGCGGCTTGAAATGCAACGGTACGGTTGCGATGGCCGATGCGATTATGGCGCTGACTTCCAATCTGGCCATGAAGCACAAGGTGCGGATTGTATTCAAACCGGAATGGTTTGATCCTGATAATCCGGCGACTCCGGAAGCAGACTTTGCAGACCTGACGGCCTGACCATTGTCTATTGTATTCCCACTCTAAATCTATCATGATTCAACAATGCCGAGGGCACTACTCCTCGGCATTGTTTCTTTATATTCTCTCAATACCTCAGTTCAAAGGGGAACTACGTGTCGGATGGACGCAAGGCAGGTCTGACTCTCATTTTCGTGACCGTCTTTATCGATTTGCTAGGTTTTGGAATCGTCTTACCACTATTGCCTCGATACGGAGAACACTTTGAAGCAGGCGGCGGCACACTGGGCTTACTGATGGCATCGTTTTCTGCGATGCAGTTTCTGTTCGCTCCTATCTGGGGTCGTATCTCGGACCGCGTTGGCCGTCGACCGATTCTGATCCTGGGTCTGGTCGGTTCCACCGTTTTCTATGGCATGTTCGGTTTCGCGACGTCGCTGGGTAAAGAAGGCATGTTTCTGGGAATCGGTGCTTTGTCCTGGTTGTTCATCACACGCATTGGTGCCGGAATCGCCGGAGCCACCATTCCGACCGCCCAGGCTTATATCGCCGACATTACCGGGCCGAAAGAACGTGGAAAAGGGATGGCCCTGATTGGTGCCGCCTTCGGAATTGGTTTTACATTCGGGCCTTTGATCGGCGCTGCTTTTGTCTCCGCAGAAACGGGCGCCACCCCCAGTGCCGCTCCCGGTTATGTGGCCTGTGTACTCTCCGGCGTGGCTGCCCTGCTCTCGATTTTTATGCTACCCGAATCTCTCAATCCAGCAACATCCGGCTCACTTAAAAAACGCCTGCACTGGTTTGATGTTTCCAGCTTCCGTCACGCGCTGGCGCGACCACGCATTGGCCTGATCCTGCTGACCATCTTTTTAACCACGTTCGCGTTCGCACAATTTGAATCGACACTGTCCCTGCTGACTCAGGAACTGGGCTTTGCCGCCCGCAGCAACTTTTTCATTTTTGCCTACATCGGGTTGATCTTAACCCTCAGCCAGGGAATTCTTGTCAGAAGATTGATTCCGAAACTTGGCGAATATCGCATGGGGCTGATCGGCATCGTCCTGATGGTCGCCGGGCTCATGCTGATTGGTGTCGCCGGCAATTCCGGTTCCTACCCGTTATTGTATGCCGTGCTCCCGATCTCCGTGATTGGCTTTTCTGCAACCACCCCTTCACTGCAATCACTGCTGTCACTCAATACTTCCGACGATCAGCAAGGGGGAATTCTGGGAGTCGGTCAAAGCATCTCGGCACTGGCCCGTATTCTGGGGCCACTGGCAGGTATTGTGCTGTTTAAAGGAACCGAGAACGGACTCATTCCAGGCAGCACGACATCCCCGTATTGGGCCGGTGCTGTCATCATGCTCCTGGGGCTCGTCTTGATGAGTATTTTGAAATCCGAAGAACCCAAAAGTGAAGACGCACCAACCTGAATTACCCTGCCCTCAGGGCAGAGGGAACTCGCTCGACAAAATACCTGCATGGTTCCAGAAAAGGATTTGCCTTGCCCGACTCATTGCACAGTGAAGTCTCTTCGTCAGGCAGCGTTCCAGGATTGTCAGCTCTTAGCCTCCAATGGCTTCCATTGGTTCCTGCGGCTGCACAGCCGGTACGACACTTTCGTCAAGCGTGAGAATATAAGCCGCCATGCCGGCAAGCATCAGGATCACGATGGTCCACGTACGCCAGTCCTTGTGCACCTGCGTCTTTTTTTTGTCTTGAGTGTGACGCGGATGATTGGGGTGATGTGACACGGTGAATAACTCCTGAGTACCAAAAATATCGAAGAGAAAAGAATGTTCAACAAATCGAAACACAAACTCCTGCACCATCTGAGAGTGCGTGCCCGGAATTTATCAGGCTGCC
>NZ_CALFPF010000622.1 GCF_937919775.1 uncultured Gimesia sp. | reverse complement strand
AAAAGAAGAACTTATTGTAGGCAAGGGAGATTCACAACGAATCGAATTTTCGATTAATACTAAAAGTGGATCCAACCTGGAAGCTGTATTGACTCCCGGTTCATACGATAGTCTTCCATCTGATAATCGCGCATTTCTTAAAATTCCCAGTTCACGTTCCTTACTGGTCTATATCAGCCCGGATCTGGCCAGTTACCGTTATGCATTGGCCGAAAATAAAGACCTGGAATTGTATCCGGAAAAAGATGATTCGGTTGGTCCAGCTGAATATGACTTGATCATTGCTTCATCTGAGAAAGACCTGGATAAACAGGCTTTAGTGAAACTGGGTGTCGGCTTTGTTCCAGAAGAGCTGAAACAATATATTTCGCTCGAAACGAAATTAACGGATGTTGTCGACTGGAATCGCAGTTCCGCTTTACTGCGACATGTAGAATTGAGTGACGTGCAAATCACAGAACAACCTGTCTGGACAGAGAATGCGGGCGTCGCGAATCTGGAAGGACTGGGGTATGAAGTATTAGTGCATGGTCGATTGGGACCCCTGCTATTACAAAAAAGAAATTCCGGTGATCTGGAATTCTTCTTTCTGTTCAACACAGATCATTCGACAATGCCTTATCGTGTCGGTTTTCCGATCATGGCCTCGAATTTAATACAACTCACTTTACAGGAAGCAGGAATTTCGGAAGTGCAGGGATCCGCCACACCCGTTTTGCCTGCGGTCGAGTATGTGCCTGAGAAAAAGTATCAAATCAAAACGCCGGATGGAAAACTGCTGAACACGGAAAGCAATAAAAACGGCATGATCTCTGGCATCGCTGCCTTGCACGTTGGGAAATACCTGATAACGGGTGAAGGTGCAGCTTCAGATGAAATTTGCGTAAGTTTATTGAACCCTCAGGAAACATCACTCGTTTCAATTGACGAGATTCAGTTCAGTGAAGTGCCCGTAACTGCCTCTCAGGCTCAAATTGATAGCGATAAGCCTTTGTGGAGCGAATTTGCTTTCATCGCGTTTGTTTTACTTTTGGTAGAGTGGTGGTATTTTCAGCGTCGTCCCGCTGGGATTCCCTCGTAAGTACTCATAGAAAGACAGGAATTCATGATCCGGAATATTCTGCATTTTCTATGCTTGTTTCTCATCGTGGCGCCGGGAATTGTCTCCGCACAATCAATTCCCATGACTGTCGATATCCATCAACCGGCACAATTTCCCAAGGGAGATGGTCCAATCTCTTTTGTCTGGCAATGTTCGGTTTCTGCAACCGGGTTATTGGAGGGATATTTTCTGGTTACAGTGCATGACGGCAATGAAGAATTTGGCCAATTCAAGTCGAATGATGTCGCACTGCACTCGGGTTTCCACGAAATCCCAATGATGCTCCCCCCCATCAAAGTTGACAATCCTTTTTCCGAAGTCAAACTGAAACTCAGTTTTGTGACTCCAAAGCAACGCTATGATTTTAAAGATGAATATTCGTTACGCGTTGGCCGCAGCTTTCACCGGACGTTTGCTGTGGGAGTATGTGATCCATTTGATATTAATTTCTCGCCAGAGATGAAGCAATTTCTGGACAAACTGAAGTTTGAATCAATCAGTCCCCAAGAGCCGATCGAAGTTACGATTAATCAGGAAATCGCAGAGTTGGCTCACTACAATCAAGGTGTGATGGGACAGCATTCACTTTCATTAAATGTAAAAACGTTTTCAATTCATATTCCGCCTCACGAGTTCCCGCAATTACCGGTTGATTGTCATCAGTATGATATTCTGGTTATCACCGCACGCGGATTTGATCTGTTGGAGTCGCGCCACCTCAAAGCGATTTATCAGTGGGTCAGGTCAGGGGGAAGTTTATGTGTGATCGCCGGTTCCAATCTGGAGCAACCACAACTTCAGTTCTTAAACAGTCTTGCCGAAGGAAGAGACGCGTCGCCTTTTCTGATTGATTCCGAAGGTAAACTCAAATTGAATCAAACAGAGCAGACCCAATTTTATCGAACGGGCTGGGGTAGAAGTGTGATCATGCTCCCGGACGCGCAACAGAAGAGTCTTCTGCCCCCGGATGACGCGAATCAGATCCCATTTTTTCTATGGAAATTGAAAGAGTCTCAGCAGATTTATTATGACAAAGAGAAAAAGTGGGATCGTTACGCGCTGGTGAAGGCATTTCTGGAATCGGAAAAAAGAACCAGATATACCAACTTGAATGCTTATACCGTCAACGAAATGCTCAGCTTAAACTATCGTCCGATTTACACAGGGGGGGCAGTCGTTACCGACTTAATGCCTGCGGAAATGCGTATCGTACCATCCTGGATCATTGCGACCATTCTGTTGGGATATGTACTCATGATTGGTCCAGGAGAATATTTTATCTTAGGGAAATTCAAAATACGACGTTTCACCTGGATTACATTCCCATTAATCTCAATCGGTTTTGCAGTTGTCGTGTTTTTAATCTCTGATCATTTTATGCAAACTTCCTACGAACGTAAAACTCTGGCAATTTATGATTTGGATGCCCAGGGAAAACCCGTTAAAGAAAATCAGATTGAATTATTATTTACAGGCTCATATCAGCAGATTGAGACAAAGATCAAGTCCGGCTTATTGACTTCGCTGAATCATGTTGAATTAGGGATGACCCAAAATTACAACATGTACGCGCGGAACATGACTCCCTCACTCGTAGGGCCTCCTTTTTATTCAGGATCGATTCCCACTCAATACTCGGTCTTTCAACTGATGCCTCAATGGACGCCTCAATTGAATAGAATCATCAGGAATTATCCTGATGAATTGAAAACCAGTTTCGACTGGTCTTCAATTCATATCGACCAACTAAACACTGATCAAGGGCGACAGAACATTCGAAAGCGAATCAAAACCGCTTTCGGAGACCGGGCACAGTTATTGATCTATCGGG
>NZ_CALFPF010000621.1 GCF_937919775.1 uncultured Gimesia sp. | reverse complement strand
TCCAAAATTGATTGCCTGCTGACGCATCAGTTCCATCAGCTCCGGTCCACTCACACCTTCGCCCAGATGCGGGGCCATATACTGCCGCTTGGATTTATCGATCGAGTCATCCAGGTAGGCTCCCAGGTTCCCCGCAGGAAATCCGGGGTAGTTCTCGACTTCCGTGGTTAACGCCAACTGTCCCAGAGGCAGGGTGCCCTGCAGACGGTTTTCTTCTGTAATCGCTCCCTCAAAACAGAGCGGCTCCAGATTGGCACGGGATGTATAAATACAAGCGGCCCAACCAGCGGGTCCTGATCCGATCACGACAACTTTTTCTGGCACGTTTGGTACCCTCCTGATATGCATTCTCTCCCCCAGAAATCATCAAAACAGATTTTCCGTAAGAGAAGTAGCCAGTGGAATTGAATTCTGAAACACAACCAGCGTACGAACTTGGCGTGTGGCACAATCCTAATGAAGTAAGGAGAGGAATTCCAGATGGTGGGAGTCCACGTTTTTAAGCAGAGCCAGAAAATCAGGTTCCAGAAAGCTTTTGGGAAATAAAAAAAGGTGCTTCGAATCATGTGAATGACTGAAGCACCTTTTCTGTGCTGAATGGAGCAAGTGCGGGCCAACGCCTGCCACCATCGCTGCTGATCTATAGAAGCATTAGTCATACCATTCAGAAAAAAATTTGCAAAACAAACTGTAACTCGTTTATTTCGTATCACTTATAATATTATAAATTTCCCAGCATAACTTGAGTCGTCTGAGATCACCTGGAGAACCCGTAGCATTATGCAACAGGTGGTGCAATATCGTACGCTGCAAAATAACACAGTATCTTGCCTGTCTGTGATTTTGAAGAAAAGCAGAGCCGGGTCTTGCGAATACGGACCTGCTTTTTCTATTGTGGAGCCCCATCCGGATGAGAGAGCGACTATAATCTGTCAATGAGCCACTGCTGGCTGTTCGGCCAGACTTGCTGAGCGTTTTTAAGGAGAGTTCCGTGTCGAATACTTCCCCTGCACGGCCTAAAAAGTTTACCGTCCCGCGATTTCTTGCCACTAAGGAAAAAAAACAGAAGATTACGATGCTGACTGCTTACGATTATCTGTCAGCAAAAATTCTGGATGAAGCCGGTTTAGACTGTCTGCTGGTAGGCGACACTTTGGGAATGGTTGTCCAGGGAAAGAGCACCACACTGCCGGTGACCGTGGATGAAATGATTTATCACGGCGAAATGGTCGTCCGCGCGGTTCAACGGGCACTGGTCATTGTGGACATGCCCTTCATGTCATTTCATGTCTCTCCTGCACAGGCTTTGGAAAATGCGGGACGGATACTGAAAGAGACCGGCGCCGACGCCGTCAAGCTGGAAGGGGGCATGAACCAGGCAAAAACAATCGAAGCCATCGCTTCTGCCGACATTCCTGTAATGGCACACCTGGGTCTGAAACCGCAATCAGTGCGTGCGATCGGTGGGATGGGAAAAATCCAACGGGATGAAGATCAACTGATCGCAGACGCTCTGGCGGCGGAAAGAGCAGGGGCCTTCGGGATTCTGCTCGAAATGATTACCGCACCGATTGCGAAAATGATTACCGACACCGTCACGATCCCAACCATTGGCATCGGTTCGGGACCGGGCTGCGACGGGCAGGTTCTGGTCACGCCTGACATGTTAGGGATGAACGCCGATTTTCATCCGCGGTTTCTGAAGAAATATGCCAACTTCGCATCAGAAATGACGGCAGCCTTTCAAGCCTACGCGAATGACGTCCGCGAAGGGACATTCCCCGATGAATCACACAGCCATACCTGAGTCTCATCTGGCCCAGAGTCTCATCTAGGGTTGTCATGTCCGTTTATTTCGCAGGTTCAGCGGGGTTGGTACGAACACGCTTTCCTAAACAGTTATCGACTCCGAGGACGAACATCACCCACAGCGCAGAAAACGCTTCACTCAGATTGATCTTCGAACTGCCAAACCGGCGTTCTTCGAACGTGAAGGGGACTTCCTTGAAGGTACATCCCACCCGTCGACAGCGGTAGAGAATCTCTTCCTGAAACGCGTAGCCTCTGGCTCGCAGCAGAGAAAAATCGATCTCCGCCAGCTTAGCCACCCGATAGCAGCGAAAACTGCCGCTGCAGTCGCGCGATTTCAGTCGCAGTAACAGGCGGGCATACCAGTTGATCGCGCCACTCATAAAATAGCGTTTGGGTCCCCAGCCTTCGATTTTCCCGCCGGGCACATAACGGGAACCAATCGCCACGTCGGCCTCTTGCGTGGCTGCCACCAGATCGGGCATGAAGCGAGGGGGGTGGCTGAAGTCGGCATCCAGATTCAAAACCAGATCATAGTGGTTTTCAATCGCATATTTAAAACCGGCAACCGTAGCCGTTCCCAGTCCCAATTTTCCGCTGCGATGGATCGAATGAATTCTTTGATCGTTT
>NZ_CALFPF010000620.1 GCF_937919775.1 uncultured Gimesia sp. | reverse complement strand
ATGAAGTTCAGGGCGATCTCTACAAAAGTGAAATTCTCCCTAATTTGAGCAAGGGAAATCTGCTGCTCTGTTCTCATGGATTCAATATCCACTTTAATCAGGTTGTCCCGCCCGTGGGTGTCGACGCTGCTTTAGTCGCCCCCAAAGGTCCCGGTCACCTTGTACGCAGCGAATATGTTAAAGGAGGCGGAGTCCCCTCGCTGATCGCTTTAGTTGACGGTGCTGGAGAAAGCGCTCGTCAGCTGGCATTAGCGTACGCCAAAGGCATCGGCGGAACTCGCGGCGGTGTGATTGAAACATCCTTCGCTGAGGAAACAGAAACAGACCTGTTCGGCGAACAGGTTGTGCTCTGTGGTGGTGTCAGCGAACTGGTAAAAGCCGGTTATGACACACTGGTTGAAGCAGGATATCAGCCTGAAATGGCTTATTTTGAGTGCATGCATGAACTCAAACTGATCGTGGACCTGTTCTACGAAGGCGGTTTGAACTACATGCGTTACAGTGTATCCAACACAGCCGAATATGGTGATTATTCTAGCGGACCACGCATCATCACAGCAGAAACTCGCAAGGAAATGAAGAAGATCCTGACTGAGATTCAAACGGGTGAATTTGCCAGAAACTGGTTACTGGAAAATAAAGCCAATCAGGCCTCGTTCAAAGCGATCCGTCGTTTGAACAGACAACACCCGATTGAAACCGTCGGTAAAGAACTTCGTCGCATGATGAGCTGGATCGATTCCAAGGAAGTCTAATCCGCTCCTGTATATGCCCTGAAGAAAGTACATACGTGGCAATGACTTATCATAGTTGTTGCCACGTTTTTTTGTTGATATTGTTCTCATTCGGGTAAAGCGGTCGATTGGATCAAGTGATAACTATTCAAGCCCCTCTTGTCTTTCAGGGCGAGCAGACATATAAAAAGAAAAAGCCAATCGCATCCTATTGGAATTTGAGCCATGCCATCATCGTCACTCCCACTACACTCTGAGCATCAGCGAACTTATCACGAGAATAAGTTTGTCTATCCGGTGCTGTCCCGGCGCAGTAAAGGGATCTCAATCGGCATCAATTTGAATCCGGATAAAATCTGTAATTTTGACTGTATCTACTGTCAGGTAGATCGCCGCGAAGAATCCGAAACCCGTTTTGTCGGGTTTGAGCAACTGATCGCAGAGCTTGATGACATGCTGAAGTTTGTGATCAGTGGTGAAATTTATCAGGACCCGAAATTTGCTTCGGTCCCTCCCGACCTCAGGCGGCTAAACGATATTGCATTTTCCGGGGCTGGAGAGCCTACAACATACCGCAATTTTGATCAAATCGTCAAAGAAGTGGCGGGCCTGAAAAAGAAATATCAGGCCGATCAGGTCAAAATGGTTCTCATTACCAATGCCAGCATGTTCCACCGGAAAAGTACACAGGATGCTTTGAAAATTTTAGATGAAAATCAAGGCGAAATCTGGGCAAAACTTGACGCCGGTACCGAAAGCTATTTTAAAACCATTGATCGAACCAAAATTCGATTTTCAAAGGTTCTCGAGAACATCACTCTCGTAGCAAAGCAGAGGCCGATTGTGATTCAGAGCCTGTTTATGCAGGTCAGTCAGCAGCCCCCCGAAGAAGCTGAAATTGAAGCATACTGCCAGAGGCTGAATGAGATTGTCAACTCAGGAGGGCAGATCAAACTGGTTCAGGTTTACACAATCGCCCGCCGGACTGCTGAAGATTATGTGACTTCGCTCAGTTCAGAACAAGTCGACCAGATTGCCCGGAAAGTGGAAGAGAAAACGGGCCTTACCACTGACGTGTTTTACGGAAACGCCGACTGACAGAGAAGCGCACTCTGTCAGTCATCTGGCGATGCGAGCGCATTTCCTTATTCATCAAGATGAACTGGTTCCAGATCTTTTGTATTCCGTTCAATGGCGAGCACAATTGTTTGCTGACGTCGCTTGTTAGATGACGTATTTACCGCCGGGATTACCTGCCTGCCATTAGGAAGGCTCAATCGCAGAGCAAATCGCCCTTCTTTGCTGACAGGGATTTTTTCTCCCAGCAAAGTAACTTCCGCTTGTGGATCGGACGTCCCATGAATGAGCAATTCTGTTTCCACATGAAACTCTCGTTTAGTTTTCTTGCCGTTGGTTCCACTTGATTCACCGTTTGAATCAAGTGTGAGCGGAAGAGCAAGCCTTGTCATGGGGCTTCCCCCATTATTAGGTCGTGACGTATAACGCCTCGATCGCGTAGCCGAGTAATTGCTATCGAGGGCACGTCTCGTTTTTCCTCCTTTTTCACAAACTTCGGGCATGGGAGGCGTCAGTTTGTGAGAATAGAGTAAACCGAAGAATTTGTTTTGCGGAGTTACAAAACCGAGCTGTAATTTATAAGACCGGGCAGGTTGATCGATTTGCACATACCATAAGCCGGAATCGATTTTGATTTCAACGTCTTTGACATAGGCTTTACTGGTCCTGCTGTTTTCATTCGTTGTGATATCATACACACGAATGACAGGCACGGCCTGATACCAGTAGGCACCTAAGGCTGCTTTGGCACGGTCCAGACTTCCCTGGGTAATCGTCCAGGTTGCCAGCAGCCAGTGGGAATCTTTGACCTGCGCATTCAGGGTTGTCTCAGACGATTCCGAAGTGGGATGCATTTTTTCGCTGCAAGAACTCTGCCCGTTTGATCGAAGCAATTTTTGAATTTTTGCCTGATGTTCTGTTGGAGTCAGATTGGGAGAATTAGAACTGTTTTGAGAAGGGAAAGAAGGAACAGCTGCAGGTCTGTGAGTTTCAGATGGAGGAGATTTTTTGGTGATGGGAGTGCTCTTACTCTTGGGCTTTAATGTTGCTGTCTTGATTTTAGCGATCGCTTTGACCAATTCCTGCTTTCTCATACCATGCCAACCGGCAATTCCATGAGACTTTGCAGTTGCTGCTAAATCACGACGAGTTTGACACTCAAGGGCCTTAATCATCGCTGGGGACATTAGGAATGACTCCCAAAATCAATCAAGACACTGGTCGGCGCCTCAATTATGCCTTAGTCGTCCATGACAGTCAGGATAAGTTCTAGCACATCTGCCCCGTTCCAAAACATTCCAGCAATCGTGAAAATATTAAATCCCTTATCTACACGATCAAAATGCAGTGAACAATATGTAAACGTCAAATCAAAATTTCGACCAGGACGCTACTCTCCCCAGAACAGAAAGCCACTAATAATAATTCTCAAAATCAGGAACTACAACTGGCTATACAAAAGCAGTTCCCATGCTCAGTTTGCAAAAATGCCCCCTTGGCCAGACTGATGGATCTTATTCAGCAGCATGCATTGTCTGCTCAAATAAGATTCACAATTTCAGAGTGCCGTGTCATTGCGGTATACATAACAGATGAATCATTTTTGAAACATGGTAATACTTTTAACACGACACGACACAAAAATCAACTATTGAGGCATTCTGATTTCTGTAAAAACAGCGTCACACCAACTGCATCTCCTTACATAGTATGCGCTTATAATTTTAGGGCCTTCAAAATTCACGATCTGCCAAAACAAAGCGTGAGTTCAAGGTGTTTAAGTCAGGTTCAGAGGATTCCGGCATTCGCACGTCGTCAATTCCGTTTGATTCTGGTTCCACAAACGATTTGACTATTTTGAGTTGAGTTTGTTGTTTCACAACGTCCTCG
>NZ_CALFPF010000619.1 GCF_937919775.1 uncultured Gimesia sp. | reverse complement strand
CTTGTTGCAGAGCCCCGGCAAGTCCCGTCATCGATATCTCGGATCGGTCTGCTGAGGATCAGTGCGATTAGATCGATTATGCACCTGATTCACCTGCGAGGTGGACATTTAAATGGCTCATCGGGTTCGTTTTGATTTGTTTTGCTTCTCAACAGGGGGAAGTCTTTCATTTTGTACATTTAGGCAATACAGTAGTTTTGACAGTCAGACGTGACTCTGTTTTAATATTTTAGCGCGTGACCACTGCTTTTTAAACTTCTCAATCTGATCGAGAGCAAGGATGACTCAAAACTGGCGATTTGCTCCCCACGATGAATCACAGATCCGCCGCCTCAGTTCGGAAATGAAGATCTCTCCGCTTCTGGCACAAGTCTTGATTGCACGAGGGCTTCACGACGCAGCGGCTGCACGGTCATTTATTGATGCCCGTATGAAAGACCTGCTGGATCCCTGTTCGATGCCGGGAATCGAAGAAGCCGCCGAACGTGTGATTGCCGCATTGAATGCCAAGCGTCGAATTACCATTTATGGTGACTACGATGTCGATGGCATGACGGCAACCAGTATCTTATTACAATGCATCACACTGGCGAATGGTCACTGCGACTATTTTATTCCCAATCGCCTGGATGACGGCTATGGTTTGAACTGTGATGCGGTCAGGTTATTACACCAGGAAGATCCACACCGGTTACTTGTGACCGTCGATTGTGGAATCTCAAGTGTGAAAGAAGCTGCTCTCGCGAAAGAACTAGGTTTGGAATTGATCATTACCGATCATCACCAGATGGGTGACCAACTCCCTGATGCCGCTTGCCTGGTTCATCCTCGATTACCAGACAGCAATTACGAATTCCCGCATCTCTGCGGTGCCGGGGTTGCTTTGAAGCTGGCCTGGGCCATTTGCCAGAAGCTGGGAGATGGCCAGAAGGCGTCGCCACAAATGCGCGAGTACCTTAAATGCGCGGTCGGACTTGCCGCAATTGGCACCGTTGCAGATGTGGTCCCGTTGCTGGGTGAAAATCGAATTCTCGTACGATACGGGTTGAGCGCACTCGCAGACAAAGCACCGTTGGGTTTACAGGAATTGATGAAGGTTGCGGAAATCAAAACTGGTCAGATGCTTGATACCGAAGATATCGGATTCGCCATTGCCCCCCGGTTGAATGCTGCAGGCCGATTAGGGCAAGCGAGACTGGCCGTCGAACTGTTAACAACAAGTAATCAGGATCGTGCGAGTCAACTTGCTGCTTATCTTGACGAATTAAACAAAAACCGCAGGACCGTCGAACGGCGGATCATGAAACAGGCCAAAGAAATGGTTGATGAGAATGATGAATGGACCAGTCATGGCACATTAGTTCTCGCTCATCATGACTGGCATCCAGGCGTCATTGGCATCGTGGCAAATCGGGTGGCAGAACATTTTGAAAAGCCGGCGGTCCTGATTGCCTTAGACGCCAGTTCCCGAACCGGACAAGGTTCAGCCCGCTCCTTTGCAGGCTTTGATCTGCATGCCGGGTTTTCATCCTGTTCCGATCACCTGATCCGATATGGTGGTCATCAGGCTGCTGCGGGACTCAAAATAGAAGAAGAGCGTATCGACGAGTTCCGTCTTGCCTTTGCGGAATTTGCTGCGTGTGCTCCCCAACCTTCCGAGCATGACTTGCAGGTGCGGATTGATGCCGAAGTCTGTTTAAATGAAATCACAAAACAGGCAGTACGTGAACTGGACTGCCTCGGGCCCTTTGGCCAAGAGAACCCGCGGCCTCAGTTTGTGGCAACACGGGTTGAGCTGGCAGAGCCTCCACGCACAATGGGAGAAGGGGGGCGGCACCTTTCGCTTGTCTTTCAGCAGCACAAAACAAAGATTCGCGCGATCGCCTTTGGTAAGGGGGAGTGGGCCAGTCAAATGCAAGCGGACGGCGGACCTTTCTCGATCAGCTTTGCCCCCAGTATTAATCGTTTCCGGGGCTTTGAAAGTGTGCAGTTGCACTTGAAGGACTGGATCTCAGAAAAATCAACGGCTCCGATTACTTCCTGAGACGGGAGTCCGCGATCAAGAGCCACTCAGTTTTCCCTGATTAACTCAATCCCTGAGATAACAGGGGGAAACTTCGAGTCATCAACAGGATTCAATTCAATTTCGATTTGACTGGTTGCGGAAACCCCTTTAAATTCCTTCACGAGGCAACGCATCGCCTGGCCGGTTTCTCTGACAATGTCCAGATTTTCCAGAACGCTTTTGCCCTGAAGACGAATGGTGAATTGTCTCTCTCCGGCTATGATCTTCTCGTCCGGATCCGCAAATGTCAGTTTGACGGTATAGCGACTGGCTGAGGTTTCGCCTGCCGTTTGCGTCAGGGAATGTGTTTCCGGTTGTTCTATGTTCTTCGTCTTCAGTACCAGTCGTGCTGTCCCTGAGCTGGCTCCTTTATAAGATTTGGCGATCCGGGTACCCGTTCCTGTAATCAGAAAAGAAATCGAATTCCCAGGTTTCCAGTTTTTGTTTGAAAGTACTTCTTTAAGTATGGAAGTCAGATCAGGCGTCTCTTGTTCGACGCCAGAGGCTCCCGCTTTCGACCATGCGGGGAGAGTCCATTCTACAGAGGCTTTGGTTCGCTTTCGAGAGGACAGGTTCTGTTTTTTTTCTACAAATCGTTCTGAATCGACTGCAGCTTCCGCCTGAATTTTCAAGATGCAGGGAGATTTCCCCGTTTCATCGACAGTGAACTGAATACGGGCTGCTTCCAGTTCCTCAGCTGAAGTCAGAGGAATATCGGTAAATCGGAGAGCGACGACTTGTGGGTCACCCGCATCAAGCCCCAGTTCCAGATCGCTGCTATGAAGTTTGACCTCACCTTTAGAATCTTCTTCTGCATCGTCTTCGACTCCCGCAATCGGAATCCCCTCGGGGTGAATCTGCTCTGTGCGCTGATTAATTGTGATTATGATCTTCCCCGGATTCTCAATTCCGGACGCAGCGACCCAGTTCAAGCCATGTTCAGATACGGGCTCTCTGATTTTCAGTGCGTGATGCCGAAAGCGACCGAATTCTTTATTGGAAATCGTGACTTGCAGGTCCGGAGATTGCCCGCCGACACTGGGAAAATCGAGCCAGAGTGTCCCATCGTCCGAAAGACGATCTCCGGGAGCACCAAAGTTAATGCCTGCTTGCTCGATAGTGGCTGTTGTTTTCGAATCGGTGCCTAATTCACTATTCGTCCAGACTTCGATTGCGGGCATATGGATTAAT
>NZ_CALFPF010000618.1 GCF_937919775.1 uncultured Gimesia sp. | reverse complement strand
AGTTTACTCTTGCCTAAAATTCTGGACGAAATTACCGTCATGGGAGGAGATTTCTCTATCAATGAGATCGCGATTGGTCAATTACGGTCAGACAGCAGCCACGCCCAGATCAAGGTTTCCGCTAAAGATGAAGAGACACTTCAGAAGATTCTGACTCAAATCGCCCAGCATGGCGCAGTTCCCGTACATCAACACGACTGCATTTTAGAGCCGGCAGATATGCAGGGAGCGTTTCCTGAAGGATTTTACTGCTCCACCAATCAGAAAACGGAAATTCGCATTGCAGGGAACTGGATTCCCGTTGAACGACAGGAAATGGACTGTGGCATCGTAGTCAGTCCTGATCGGCAATCGGCCCATTGTCTGCCCATGGCTGATGTTCAAAAGGGTGAACTGGTGGTAATCGGTCTCCAGGGAACCAGAGTGATTCCAACAGAACGCAGCGCCCCCGAAGTTTCCAGTTTCTCTTTCATGAACAGTACCGTCTCCAGTGAAAAACCCAAAGGGGTTACCGTCAGAGAGATTGCAGCTGAAATGCGGCGTGCCAGACAAGGTTCCGGAAAAATCCTGGTTGTGGCAGGTCCTGCGGTCGTGCATACCGGCAGCAGAAATCACTTCAGCAAACTGATCAGGGAAGGGTACGTCAATCTTCTGTTCGCCGGGAATGCACTGGCCACACATGATATCGAAGAGTCTTTCTACGGAACCAGTCTCGGCATTTCAATGGAACATGGCGGTTCTACTGAAGAAGGCCACGAACACCACTTACGAGCGATTAATCGTATTCGACGTTTGGGCAGCATTAAGCAGGCCGTCGATCAGGGCGTGCTGAAATCCGGAATCATGTATGAATGCGTGAAAAATAATGTGCCATTTCTGTTGGCGGGCAGCATACGTGACGATGGCCCTTTGCCCGACGTCATTACCGATTCCGTGGAAGCGCAACGCAAGATGCGTGAACTGGTGCAGGGGGTCTCATTCTGTTTGATGATTGCCACAACTCTGCATTCCATTGCCGTTGGAAATCTGTTACCGGCCAGTGTGAAAGTCGTTTGCGTCGATATCAATCCGGCAACGGTAACAAAACTGGCTGATCGTGGCACCTTTCAGACCATTGGTCTCGTCACCGATGTGGAACCGTTTTTAAGAGTCCTGCTGGATGACATCAATAAACCGGAATGATTGTTTTGCTTTGGTGGTCGCCCCGCTATAATGGGGTTCACACAATGATGGAATCTGATTTTCTCAAATCGATAGATAAAGCACCCGCTGGGGAATGAATTGATGCAGGAATCGACACAGAAAAAATATCATCTCGCTGATTTTTCCCAAATCGAGGGGACTGCTTGCCCCTGTGGAACGGCGCGGCGCGCATTTGCCGATGTTGCCGAGTTCCCGGGCACATTACACGTCACTGAGATCTCCGATACGGCCGAACTGCACTATCATCGGAAACTGACGGAAACCTATTATTTCCTGGAGTGTGACGAAGATGCTCAGATGCAACTGGATGATGAACTCATTCCGGTACATGCGGGTATGTCAATTGTCATTCCCCCCGGAATTCGGCACAGAGCGATTGGTACGATGAAAATCATCAATATCGTCTTTCCTAAATTCGATCCGGAAGACGAATGGCTTGATTGACCATCAAATCATGTGAGATTATTTTCATTGCAATACGGGCAGGCTTCTCCATAAATGATCTTCCCGCAATTCGTACATTCATGTGCGCCGTATGTCGGACGATCTGGCGTCACCCAGCGCTGATAAGCGAGAAATCCAAATACGCTCGCGACAAAGGCTGCAAAAAAGATCGCAGGCACTTCCGTGCCATAAGAGCGGAGAATGACATATACCGTAACGATCGCACAAATCAGAAAGATGATCGCATCCCGCATCCGCTCGCGGTGATGATCACTGGCATCATAAACATTTTTGCCCTGCTGCTGCAGAATCTGATGCAATAATTTATCGCGTTCTACCTGAAGTTGCCGGGCTTCTTCGGTTGCCCCCGCAGCAGATAACAGTCTGGAAGCCGTATCGAGAATTCTGAGCGTATCGGCCGTATTAATCTGACTTTGATGCGCCCAGCGATTGCGATATTCTCTTAATTCACCAACAAAACTTCTCTCCAGTGGAGTCAGCCGATTGCGAAAGACACTGTTCCAGTGGTCCCACAAAATCAATAATGTGGAATGGGCGTCCCAACGGATGGCCTCTCCTTCGGGTTGAGAAGTCACAGGAGAATTACGGAAACTCTCTTTAGCGCGGTCAATCCAGGCATCCTGGTAAACGGCTTTCATTTCCTGCTCAATGATCGGACAGAGACCGCTGCCCAGTAATTCCAGAGTCAGTTTGATGCGCTCGTTATCACCGGCCACACGAATCCCCTTAAATCGCCTTCAATACTAAATTCAGCCTGGAGAATGATACCGTAACGCTTAACAGACCGATATGCATGAACAATATTTCGCCATTTTGGGGATCAGGTCAAGCATCTCTACTTCATAAATGGCACAAAGCTGGGGATTTATGTGCCCAAAATTACGAAAAAGCCGTTTAATTGACTAGAACGATCCTGAGTGACTATGTCAGGCGATCAGATCTTCGACCACCTTCCCATGAACATCCGTCAGCCTGAAGTCTCGACCTGCAAATCGATAGGTCAATCGCTCATGGTCAAAACCAAGCAGCTTGAGTAGCGTGGCATGCAGATCGTGTACGTGTACCTTATTTTCTACTGCAGCGAATCCAAATTCATCAGTGGCGCCATAAGCCTGCCCACCTTTCACTCCCCCGCCGGCCAGCCAGACTGTAAAGCCATGATTATTATGGTCGCGTCCGTTCATTTTGCCGGCGTTTGAACCAGGCGTCGGCATTTCCACGACAGGGGTTCTTCCAAATTCGCCGCCACACATCACAATCGTATCCTGAAGCAACCCTCTTTGCTTCAAGTCTTTCAGCAAAGCGGCAATCGGCTGAGAACATTGTCGGGCTAAATTCCTGTGCCCCTTTTCGATATCATCATGATTGTCCCAGGGTTGACCTTCCCCATGCCAAAGCTGCACATAACGTACGCCTCGCTCGACGAGCCTGCGGGCAATCATCATTTGCCGCGCGTGAACTCCGGAACCATACATCTCGTGAATATGTTTCGGTTCCTGATTCACATCAAACACATCAGAGGCCTGCATCTGCATGCGATAAGCCAGCTCAAATGATTGAATACGGGATTCCAAAGCCGATTCTTCAGAGCGAACAGACTGATGTCTGCGGTTTAATGCCTGCAGCAAATCGAGCTGATGACGCTGTTCGGGCAAAGATTGTTTTTTGTTTTTAATGTTCGAAATCAGTTTTTCAATATCAGTGTGTTTCGTATCGAGGTGAGTTCCCTGATACGCACCCGGCAAAAAAGCCGATCGCCAGTTGGCAGATTCGGTAATCGGGTACCCGCCCGGACACATGACAACAAAACCGGGGAGATTCTGGTTTTCCGTTCCCAGTCCATAAGTGACCCAGGCTCCCATACTGGGGCGCGGCTGGATGAGGTCACCACAATTCATCATCATCAAAGAGGGCTCATGGTTGGGCACGTTTGTGTACATGGAGCGAACAAACGCAATATCGTCGACACACTCACCCAGCTCGGAAAAGATTTCGCTCACTTCCAGACCACTCTCGCCGTACTTTTTGAATTTGAAGGGAGAAGGGAGTGAGGCTCCGGTTTTTCGCTCGGTACGCAGATTTTCGGTTGGCAGCATTTTCCCTGCGTATTTCGCCAAAGCGGGTTTCGGATCAAACGTATCAACCTGCGAGGCACCCCCATTCAAAAAGATATGAATGACGTGTTTCGCCTTGGGAGAGAAGTGGGCGATTTTGGGAGCCATCGGTGATTCACTGCGACCTGTGGTTGCCCCCGAGGCGTCTTCCAGTAAACCCTGTGAAGCCAGCATGGAGGCCAAACCCATAGATCCCAGGCCGGTTCCACAGCGCTGCAGCATCTGCCGCCGTGTGATTATCGGTTCACAATTGAAATGTCGATTTGTTTCAGCCATCAGAACT
>NZ_CALFPF010000617.1 GCF_937919775.1 uncultured Gimesia sp. | reverse complement strand
CCACCATCTGTGCGGGATCGACGTCGATATAGTCGACATCACTGCCGGCAATCCACACCACGTCGTCACGGAATCGTGCCATCACACGATCTTCTGCGAATTTACCGTTTTCGACTGGCGTATCAGCCGGAGCTACGTGCACTTCCGCTTCTTCATCGGCGCGCATCCAGTGCACTTCGTCCGTCAGTTTTCCATTTTTCACACACCGGTACGGCGTGACCAGGAACCCGTAATCGTCTACTTTTGAGAAAATACTCAAACTGGAAATCAGACCAATGTTGGTTCCTTCAGGAGTTTCAATCGGACAAATACGCCCATAGTGAGAAATATGCACATCGCGTACTTCGAAGCCGGCACGTTTCCGATTCAAACCGCCAGGGCCCAGTGCACTCAAGCGGCGTTCGTGCGTCAACATCGACAGCGGATTCGTCTGGTCAACCACCTGTGATAATTCACTGCGGCCGAAGAAGAAATCAATCGCCGCCGAAACACTTTTCGGATTGATCAACGTTCGCGGAGACATCTCTTCCACGTCTTTTTGAGTCATGCGTTCCTGTACGGTTCGACGCAGCTTGAGAAATCCTTTACGAATTTCATCCGATGCCAGTTCGTCAATTGTACGCAGCCGTCTGTTACCGAGATTGTCGATATCGTCAACATATGCAGAAGATTCACCCACCCGTAAACGTACCAGATAACGGATCGAATTAATAAAATCTTCCGGACGCAACGTCATCTCGGTATCAGGCACATCCTGTTTGAATTTGCGATTGATTCTGAATCGCCCGACACGTCCCAGTCGATAACGATTGACATCAAAGAATTTTTCTTTGAACAAATCAATGGCGCGTTCCAACTGAGGAGGATTTCCCGGACGCAAGCGCGAATAAATTCTCAACAATGCTTCTTCATGGGTCGAAGTTGGATCTTCTGCAATACTCTGCAGCACAAGTACGTCAGCGACTTCGTTGACAACTTCGATTTTTTTCAAACCGGTATCACAGATTTCTTCAATCATCTCTTCTGTAATTGTTCCACAACAATCCAGAATAATTTCGCCGCATTTTTCATGACCGGGTGGGTAGATAATATCTTCAGCGACCACTTTTCCGACCAGCTTCTCAGCAGCAGCCCCTGCGGCAATTTTTTCTGATTTGGTCTCGTAAAACATTTTGACCAGATCGGTGTCCGAGGAATACTCTTTGGACATGGCCCGCAAGAGTGTCATTGCTGAAAATTTACCGCTCTGGTCAATCCGTACGCCGAGTGTGTCTTTTTTGCCGACAACCAGCTCGATCCAGCTGCCCCGTTCCGGAATCACGCGGCAAGAATATTCTTTCTTCTCACCGGGTTCGGAACTGAGTACAAAATCCACGCCGGGAGAACGATGCAACTGACTTACAATACAACGTTCTGCACCATTGATGATGAATTCGCCGCCGCCAATCATGACGGGCAAATCACCCAGGTAAACTTCCTCTTCGATGGGCTGCTCTTTAACTAAACGCAGCCAGACTCGAAAAGGGCGACCGTATGTCATGCGCAACTGACGACATTCGGTGGGAGTGTAACGAGGTTTGCCCAGTTCGTACTTGACGTACTCTAACTGGTACTGCCCCTGATAACTTTCGATGGGAAATATTTCTCGCAATATTTCCTCAAGCCCCTGGTTTTTACGTTCGCGTGGCGATTTGTCTGCCTGAAGAAATTTTGCATACGACGATGTCTGAATTTGCGTCAGGTCAGACAATTCAAAACTGTGTTCAATCTTACCAAAGTTTTTGACAGAATGAGTGGGAATCGTTCGCTGTGCTGGAATCGGCATTAAGATGATCTTTTCTACTTACCTGGTGCCAGATGTGGAAATGCTCTGCGCAAGCACTGATTCAAACCTGACAGAGCACAAACCAAGAATAGCGAGGAACAGCAGCGCGTACCTCGAGAGAATACAGCCCCAAATGCTGCATGAAAAGCGAATCGCTCGATTAATTTAAAGCCTGATAAATCGCTCAATACTACTTTGCTATTCAAAAGAGAGTGCAATGAGTCGATTGCTTAGACCAAATGGGACTGACACGATGACTGATCGAAGCAGATAAACTTACAGAAACAAACATTAAGCAGTTCATACAACCGAGATATATGTTCCTGCACGCAGAATTTCAAGGCACGAAAAACCGGCTAAGGCGTAATCATGCCGAACCGGAACCAGTGCCTATTCTAGACTGCGTCACAGAACACTTCAATTGTGCAAGGAAAAAAAACCGGCCATGAGCATATTTACAGCACAATGGCGCCCTGTGCCAAAACGATTTTCAGCACAGGTTAACCCGGACGGCTTTTTTCTCAAACCACTTATTTCAGTTCAGCAGTACCGCCTGCTGCTTCAATCTCTTTAACCAGAGCTGCTCCATCTTCTTTCGAGACGCCCTGCTTAAGTGGCTTGGGAGCCCCTTCAACCAGATCTTTTGCTTCTTTCAGACCAAGACCAGTTGCACCGCGGACCACTTTGATCACCGGGATCTTGCTATCGCCGAATCCGGTCAAAATAACATCGAACTCGGTCTGTTCTGCAGCAGCTTCACCACCACCACCACCATCTGGGGCAGCCATCATCACAGCTCCGCCAGCGGCAGCCTTAATACCGTGAACTTCGTCAAGGTAATCAGCCAATTCTCTAGCCTGGAGCAATGTCAATCCAGCAATTTTATCGCCCAGTTCTTTGGTTTCTGCACCAAATTCAGTTGTTGCTTCGGCTGTCGCCATCTTCTCTTTCCTTTCGCACGAATGCGTAAAATAAATTCTCTCAACAGTCTAAATCAAATCAACGCTGCATTGCCTTAACAGCAGTTGCTACAAATTTTAACTCTCAAACCCCAAGCCATAAATCGGAACACCGAATTATGCCTCTTCCCCTTCCGAGATTGTCTTAATCTGTCCTGCCAGCACTCCACCAGGACCCTTGATCGCCCCAGCCAGTTGTGAACCAGGTCCGAGGATCCGGGACACGATCTGGCCAATCAATTCCATTCGACCAGGACTCTTACTTAATTTTGCAACATCGTCTGAAGAAAGCGAAGTTCCTTCAGTCACTCCGCCTTTGATGTCCAACTCTTTAATATCAGACGCCCATTTCGTCATTTCTTTCGAAAGGGCAACAATATCTTCTCCGCCCCATACCAGGGTGGAAGGGCCTTTCAGAACATCGCCGATGCCTTCAATGCCAACATTGGCAAAGGCGCAACGAGCCAGTGAATTCTTCACTGTCAGAGCGGTGATCCCCTTCTCCTGCAATTTGAGACGAAAACCATTGTCAGTGATCGCATCTAACTTAGCAGAGTCCACAATGACAAAATCCCGTACTTCGCCAATCTGAGATGCAATCTCAGCGATGATCATTTCTTTTACAAATTTACTCATTAGACTTCTTTCAGCTTATTGAATGGCGAAAACAGTTGTTTTTAGCGATTTCATCCTGCAAAAAAACAGACGGAATTCACAACGTTTCAGATTGCAATGGCAATCCCGGGACCCATCGTTGAGGAAATCGCAATATTTCGCACATAGTTCCCCTTCGAAGAAGAGGGACGCAATGACTCCAAAAACTTCAACATGGCCCGAATATTCTCAACCAACTGATCTGCTTCGAATGACATCTTGCCAACCCGGCAGTGCACATTCCCGCCTGCATCAACACGAAACTCAACCTTACCGGCCTTGTATTCCTTGACGGCGTTGGCCACATCCTGAGTCACTGTTCCAGCACGAGGAGATGGCATCAAACCGCGAGGACCCAATACACGCCCCAGCGGACCAACAACGCCCATCATATCCGGCGATGCGATTGCCACATCGAAATCGAGCCAGCCCGCTTTGATTTTGTCAGCCAGATCTTTGCCGCCAACCGCATCAGCGCCGGCTGCTTCTGCCGCTTCCAGATTGGCACCTTGAGCAAACACAACGACCCGCTGTGTTTTACCAATGCCGTGAGGAAGAATAATCGACCCACGCACCAACTGGTCAGCCTGACGAGGATCAACGCCCAACCGCACAGCCAGTTCGATCGTCTGATCCATTTTGATTGGCTTGATGGCTGCTGGCAGGCCAACATCCAGTGACTTCAACACCCCTACAGCCTCTTCGAGGCTGACGGACTTGAGTCCGGCCAGTTTTTCATTGTAAAATTTCGTTCGTTTGGTCTGATTTCCCATGACACTCTATCCGAAAAACGGTTTCTAGATTAATTTGATTTCGCTCAAAACCGGCCTTAATGACCTCTGATGTTCTCTGGCGAAAAGATTACTTTTCTACCTCAAGCCCCATGCTGCGGGCGGTACCAGCAATAATCTTCACAGCCTGATCAATATTCGGGGCGTTCAGATCTTCAAACTTGGTTTTTGCAATTTCTTTCAACTGACTGACAGTCACTTTTCCCACTTTATTCCGCTTGGGATTATCAGACCCTTTTGCGATCTGAGCTGCTTGTTTTAACAGAACAGCAGCTGGCGGGCTCTTCAGGACGAATTCAAAAGAACGGTCATTATAAACACTGATCACAACCGGAATCACGGTACCGGCAAACTCCTTGGTTCGCTCGTTAAACTGTTGAACAAACTGACCAATATTGACCCCGTGAGGGCCCAAGGCAGTACCCACAGGAGGGGCGGGGGTGGCCTGACCACCGGTAATCTGCACTTTAACTTCTGTAACAAGCTGCTTAGCCATTTGACCGACTTTCAAAACACTTTATAAACATGAATCAAATTCGTTTCAGACAGACCCGAAAGATCTGTCAGACTTTCTCAATCTGCCAATACTCCAGTTCGGTAGGAGTCGGGCGACTGAATATTTCAATCAGAACAGTAACCTTGCCACTGGCTTCATCGACTGAATCGATCGTGCCTTCGAACCCTTCGAAAGTGCCATCCTTGATTTTGACAACATCACCACCCTGAAAATCTAACTTAATTTTAACCGGCGTCTCTTCTTTTGACTCTTCCCGTCCGAGCATGCGGGCAATTTCGTGCTCCTGCATCGGAATCGGCTGACCTGCCGATCCGGTAAAGTCACCCACTCCATTTGTGGATCGCACCAGATACCAGCTGTCATCATTCAGCTCAACCTGGATCATCAGATAGCCTGGATAAAGCTTACGCTCAAAAACCCGTTTTTTGCCACCCTTTGTTTCAACCACTTTTTCCGTAGGGATGATAATTTCCCCAAAGAATTCTTCAATCCCGTCTCTTTTAATGCCTCTTAACAACGCCTCACGAATCGACTTTTCCCGGTTGCTCTGCACTTTCAACACATACCACAGACGCTTTTCAGAGCTCTCTGGAACTTCGGAACCCTCCGGTAATTCAGAACCCTCTGACTTATGAGAGCTCTCCGGTTTTTCAACGCTCTCTGGAATTTCAGAGGCAAGTTCAGAATCCGAATCATTACTCATGAGACACCTTTAACGGGACCCGCCACATACGGAGACCCCAAATTTTCACTCTGATGCTGCAATAGAAGAGATTGCCAAATGCAGGAATCGCCCATAATGAGCAGGAATCATAATTTATTCAAGAAGCAGAGATCAAATTTCTCCGCAATTCACCGAAAGCCGAACCGCCACCTCAAATCTGCAGAAAATGAATCAGCCTGAAGAACCACTGCCAAATCACATCAAACGCCAGCAGCAAAAACGCCAGCAGTACCATGATCACGATTACCACAGCCGTCGAACGCCACAACTGATCCCAAGTTGCCCAGGTTACCTTGCCAACTTCTGCTTCCACAGAAATTAGAAAATCAGCAAACCGGGGAAAATTAACAACACGATACGCCAACCAGGCCGAAACGACTACGACCGCTACTGCGATCCCTTTTTGCATTCCGGCAGACATCCCCAAAGGCAAAACATTATAAAGCGAGTAGGCACCAAAGATCGCCACGGCGACCAGACCCAGTGCCGTCAATTGACGTACCAGGCGCCCCTGATTCCTTTTATATAGACCACTACTTACTAAAGTAGCGGAAAACGCTTGCTCCGTTTTGGATTTAGCCATTGGACCAATTTACTAAATAATACAAAGTACAGAGGCGAACCGTTACATCACAAACCCGTTCTTCAAACCTGAGTCCAGGAACAGGCCGTTGCCTCCAATAAATGTTTCTGCAGCATCTGCAACACACAAAAACACGGGCGGAGGGAGTCGAACCCCCAACCGCTGGATTTGGAATCCAGTGCTCTGCCAATTGAGCTACACCCGTTCAAAACACGGAACTGACCAAACGTTTTGACCACCGGAAGCAACTCAAAGATCTGACACCAGTCACAAAACCCGGCCAGCAAGACTTACTTCTTGCGAGACTCTTTATGCAAAGTGTGACGCCGCAACCTGGGACAGTACTTCATCAACGAGAGACGCTCAGCACCACGAGTCTCTTTGCTGACCCGATAATTTCGCATTCCAGTTTCAGTACATTCCAACCAAACATATTCACGTGCCATAACAGCCCTCAATGCCCCTACGGACAAACAAATACGAAAACCTGTTAAACTTAATGGTGCCCACCCCAATACAGGACGGAGTGGACACCGTTTATTTTAAAAACTGCAGAATCGGGAAACCCTACTCGACAATCTTGGTGACAATACCAGAACCAACGGTACGTCCGCCTTCGCGAATCGCGAAGCGACTTCCTTCGGACATGGCGATTGGCTTGCCAAGTTCCACTTCCACTTCCACATTATCGCCGGGCATACACATCTCTGCACCACCCCGCAACGTTGTTGTACCTGTTACGTCAGTAGTACGGAAGTAAAACTGGGGACGATAACCGTTAAAGAACGGCGTATGACGACCACCCTCTTCTTTACTGAGAACGTAAACCTGACCTTCGAACTTGGTGTGAGGAGGAATGGAACCCTTCTTGGCCAATACCTGGCCACGTTCCACATCGTCCTTCGCGATCCCACGCAACAGAATACCGACGTTATCACCGGCCTGACCTTCATTCAAGGTCTTCTGGAACATTTCCACCCCAGTACAGGTCGTTTCCTGCGTATCACGCAGACCGACAATCTCGACTTTTTCACCAACAGTGATGATGCCCTGTTCAATTCGGCCCGTCACTACCGTACCACGACCTGCGATAGAGAACACATCCTCAATCGCCATCAGGAATGGCTTGTCTGCCTGACGCTCTGGAGCAGGAATATTTTTATCCAATGCATCCATCAACGCACCAATGCAGGCGTTATAAGCTGGATCTGCAGGATGATCGAGTGCTCCCTTGGCATTACCACGTACGATCTCAATGTCGTCTCCAGGGAAACCATACTTGGTCAGAAGGTCGCGGATTTCCATCTCAACCAACTCGAGCAACTCTTCGTCGTCAACCAGGTCGCACTTGTTCAAAAAGACAACCAATGCAGGCACATCCACCTGACGAGCCAGCAGAATGTGCTCGCGAGTCTGTGGCATGGGACCATCGGCGGCTGAAACCACCAGAATCGCACCATCCATCTGAGCAGCACCCGTGATCATATTTTTGATATAGTCTGCGTGTCCTGGACAGTCGATATGAGCGTAGTGGCGTGTTTCGCTTTCGTACTCCACGTGACTTACTGCAATTGTCACAGTCTTGGTAGCGTCACGAACGGTTCCCCCCTTCGCGACATCAGCATAACTCTTCATTTTAGCAAGACCTTTTTCACTCTGCACAGCCAAAAGTGCTGTCGTCAAAGTTGTCTTACCATGGTCAATATGACCAATTGTACCTACGTTTACGTGCGGCTTTGTTCGCTCAAAGACTTCCTTAGCCATCTCTCTTTAAAACCCCTTTTTCGAGCTTGACACACAGTCAAACCCAAACAATAAGACCAACAAAACAATCAGCGAGGTACAAACAGGAGTAACCCCTCGCACGCAAGAGGCACACACCTCCTGAAAACCACATTTTACTTTTAATCAAAAAGCTGCTGATGGGATTTGAACCCATGACCTCGTCCTTACCAAGGACGCGCTC